>NZ_JBEZDY010000024.1:0-139341 GCF_040648555.1 Actinoplanes sp. NPDC049118 | reverse complement strand
CTGTCGCGGGTCTCGGGCCGGACGGCCTCGATCCTCGCGCGCAGCACGCCGGCGTTGCGCAGGGGCGCGACCACGTCGAGGTAGTCGGCCGGCACCAGGGGCGTCGTCAACAGCTCGGCGACGCGCCGCGCGCCTGATTGCAGGGTCTGTGTCACCGCCATGTCAACAGCCTGCGGGGTTTGCGGGAACACCACCGGACTTAATCTATGTAATCACCCCCCCAGGTATTGATCGAGGCGAACAGAAGGGAAGCTGCGGTGATTGATGCTATTAGTTCCGGCTATTGCCGTGCAGTCGGTCGAGGCGATCACCGAGGGGCTCGCGTATCGCGGTAGGCATGGATGCCTGAACTCATGGTCAACACCCGCGCGCCGACGAAGACCCCTTCGGCTGGCGCTCCTGGCCAGGCGTCCGGGATTCGGCGGAGAGGGCCGGGCGTCAGGTGGGTCTTGGCACGGGGCGCTGCACGAGGTCGCCGTAGAAGTTGTGGATGTTGTCCACCGCGTGGGTGAACGCGTCGAGGTCGAGGGGTGTCGAGGGGTTTCGTCACGTACGCGTTGGCGTGCCGGGCGTAGCCGGCGGCGATGTCGGCCGGCTGGTCGGAGGTCGTGAACACCACGATCGGATGGTTACCAGTGTCGGGTCCTGCTCGACCGCGGCCGGGACCTTGCTGCCGTCTATGCTTGCCATAAGGCAACGATCCATGCAGAATTCCTGCCATGTTAATTTCGAGGGTGTATCTAGTGATATAGGTCCCTTTGTATGCCGGGGATCGATCATGGCCAACATTGCGGCAGCTGACGACGACGCCAACGTCCAATACGTGAAGCGCGTGCTCGTGAAGGCGGGTCACCAGGTCTCGACGTACGACGACGGCGCGGCCCTGGTTGAGGAGGTCCGCGCTCATCACCCCGATGTCGTGGTCACCGACAACGAGATGCCGGTCATGACCGGACTCGAAGCAGTACAGGCCCTGCATGACGATCCCGCCACCGCCGACATTCCGGCAGTATTGGTGTCCGGTGTAGCGGCGAGCCTGCGAGGTGAGGTTAGAAGGGTGGTTCTCCGGGTTCAGGGGTGTTGGATTCGTGTCGTACGTCTACTCGTCGATGTCGTCGATGTCGTCGGGGCCAGGGTGCGGGACGGCCCTGGTCGTCGAAGAAAGCCGGTTTCGACGTTGTCGGCGACCAGAGCGGCGTTGAGTGCAGCGCGCTCGGCCGGGGTGGGGATCTCGGGGTGCGGTGCCGGGTCGGTCAAGGACGCGGAGAGTAGGCAACTTGCTCTCGACGACCGGCGGTCGCTGAGTCGGCGATGCCAGGAAGGAAGGGCAGCGTGAGCAGTGCTGCCACGACAAGGGTCACGGCCACAGACTTGCTGAAGTGACCAGGGCCGTAAACGACCGACGCGACGCCAACCGCCGCGGCGCTGAGGATGCCGGCGATCGCCAGAACGATGATCAAAGGGTCCAGAAGCCGATGCCGACGGGGACCCCGCCAGGCCCCCGCGGCGGCTCCGCCCGCAGCGGCCATCATCGTCATCACCATCAGGGCGAACGCGTTCTCGAGGCCTCCCGTGTTTTCGTGGGGAAAGCCCGACCTGAGGTAGGCGGCGAGCACGAGTGACGGCCCGAGCATCGCGGCGTACATCCCCGCGAACCTGGGCCCACCACGGCGTGTCCCCCACCACGCGGTGCCGCCGGAGATCGCCGCCATGACCGCCAGCGGAATGATGTCAGCCAGGAGCGCGTCGGCGCCCTTCCCACCGGAGTAGCCGTACAGCATGCCCAGCGCGGCCGTGTACCCGCCGCTGCGCGACGTCGACACCAGCCCGACCAGCCACAGCCACGCCCAGCCCAGGGCGGCGCCGACAGCCGCCCGGACAGACCAGAGCGCCCCGAACGCTGCCACGGTGCCGAGCACGAGACCGACGATCGCGGCCTCACGTACGGAGGCCAGGGTTAGTCCGATGTATGGCGGTGGCTGCCCGATCGCCACCTCCCGGACGGCCGCCGGAATGCCGGCCAGTGCGCCCACCGCCGCCGCCACGGTCAGCGCCACCGTTGTCGCCGCCCGGCCCGGGCCAGTCGACGGAGGCACCGCGAGCCGTCCGACCATCGCGCCGACCAGGACCGCCATGGTCTGGAACCAGGTGATGAACGTGATGATGAACAAGCTGGACTGATCGCCGCCTGGGTCGCAGAAGCAGGCATGCCAGTCAAGGACCCGGGTACGGCTGGCGAGCCACGGCTGCCCGACGGCGAGCAGCGCGCTACAGCCGATCGCGAGCATCGGTCCGACGGACAACCGGGCCAGTCTAGACATGGGCGGCACGATAACAGCGCCTCCCGTCAGGGGTCGATCTGAACTGGCCGACGACCCAACTGACGAGTCAAGCCATGGGACCAGCAGTTGCGGAACCCCCTGCACCTCGATGATCCGAGGATGTTCAGGGGGTGCAGGCATCCACGAAGGTGAACAGGGCCGACCAGGCCCGGTACCCGGTGCGTCATCGGCTGGTGGAGCGAGCGCGGGCGGTGGCGTTGACCGAGGAAGTGCTGACCCGGTTGGTCGAGTCGCAGGACGAGTGGCCGCTGAGCCTGGTTTCCGAACATTGCTGTGGCAGCGTGGCGATGACCTGGATGCCGGGCTTGGTCCGCATGAGGGCTATCACGTCGACCACCCCTTTGCCGGCTTCTCGCTGCGCTACCTGCAGTCGATGCAGGCACGCCTCACCGAACACGGCGGCAAGGAATGGATCGAAGTCGTCCATCCCACGATGCGCGGCGAACTCGACGTTCTGCGGATCCTGCCGACCGGCAAGGAAAGCCCCCGCAACCTGGACTGGGTGCATCTTTGACGAACGCGAATCTCCTGGACAGGCCGTTGCGCCCGCGACCGGCGGCCGCCGTTCAGACACCTACCCAGTCACGACAATTGACTGGTTGATCCACTCCCTTCGGGGAGGACGTCTGGCATGATCCTCCGGTGCCGGTCACCTCCAACTCGTCCGCAGGCTCCACCGACGTCGACGCGCTCACGCTGACGCTGAACCGGCGCCGTCGCGGTCAATGGGTCTTGTTTCTGCTCGGACTCACCCTCAACATTCCGGTCCTGGTCGTGCTCGCCGCGCTTTTCCTCACCAGCGCACTGGAGTTGGTGTACCTCCAGGCTCCAGGTCTCATCGCCCTTCTGACCATCCCGTGCACGGTGGCCTGGTACGCGCGGCCGACCCGGCTGCCGAAGGCGGACCCGGTACTCGACCGGGCCGGCATCGGTCTCAGCGCCGGCGGCCGGCACGTGCGCAGGGATGTCGTGCTCCCCTGGGACCGGGTGAAATTCCTGTCGATCGGTAAGCGCGGCGTCTCCATCGAGCCGGTCGCCTGGACCGATCTCGCCGGCGACGACGAGGCCGAGCGCAGACGCTGGGCGAAGCGCGAGGGCAGACGCCGCAACAGCCGCTGGGCGCTGCATTACGGACTGGTCAAAGGTGGCCGCCCGCCCAAGGGGCAGTTGCGCGACATCGTCGCCGACCTGAGCGGCGGGCAGGTCAAGCTGCGCTGAGGCGGATCCGGACGGCCGCGGTGACCGACTCGCGGGACGACGGCGACTCGGTGATGGACACGCTGGAAACACTGAGCGCCCTGGTCGAGGGTCCGGAGGTGGCGATACGCGCGTACGTCGTTCGGGATAGGCAGCGGAATCCTTGAGTCGGTACTGCTGGACGCCGGGTCGGACACGGTGCGGGAACTGGTGCGCCGAGCCCTGCCTGATGCGGCCCCGGCGCCGGCATCGGCGCTGGCAGCCGCCGAGTCGTCGCTGGGTGCCGCCCTGCTCGAGGACGACCGGGCGCGGCGAGCTCTCCGCAGGTCCAGAGATACTCGTTCTCAACACGGAATGGACCGAGACCGAAGCGCTCAATCCCCCCATATGACCGAGGCGCGCGGAGGCTCTGTTGCGTTGCGAGATTTGTGGCAGGCGTAGCCGGCCGACTATGGCGTCAGATCGCTCGGGCGAGTTCCGCGAATGCCGCCGCGACCCGCAACGGTGGGCGAGTGTCGACGCCGAGTTCGTCGTGGCCGCGGCGCAGGTTCTGCAGGAAGGCGTGCCCGGCGATCACCGCCTGTGCGGTCCGATCGGTTTGCAGTCCGCGCGTCGGTCTCAGCCTGCGTTTGAGCTGACCGTGATCGGCTTCTATCCGGTTGTTCGCGTACTGCTCGACGTGGTCCACCTGGACGCCGTGTTCGGCCAGCAGCTCCTCAACATCGCGGTACGACAGTCCGTACCGCAGGTACCAGCGCACCGCCACCACGATCACCTCGGCCGGAAACCGGAACCCGGCGAAGGCGGACGCAACAGGCGACCAGACACGAGACCGGGCTGCATACTCCACCGTTCAAGCCTGCCTTGATCTTCCGATCAGCGAATGCAACGGAGCCGTTCGCTGCGCTGAGGTGACTCTCTTACCTCTCTGTAGGAATTCTCCGGTGTTGGTCTTACCGCCGTCGGCCAGTCTCCTGGTGGCCCCAACGAGCGGGGTCACTACGGACGAACCAGTCCTCGATACTCAAGGAGTACGCATGCGCAAGATGACGATCGCTGCTGTGATGACGGGTGCGGCATTGCTGGCCGGCGGGTTCGGCGCCAACGCCTACGCCAGCATCTCCCCGGCACCCAAGACCAAGGCGCCGATCCAGCAGACCAGCATCACAGACGAGTGCGTGACGGCCGGTGAGACCGGCTTCCACGGCTCGAGTGGAACCGTGGCGGATGGTCAGCGCAGGACCCCGTCCGAGCTGAAGCGCCTGGATGGTAAGGCGGGTGAAACCTGTATCAATGCGACCGACGGTTTCGAGGTTGGCAAAGCCGGCAAGGCTGGCCGGCCGGCAGTAGAGAAGGCCGGCGTCCACGAGGCGGGCAAGACCGGGGCCGGCAAGCCGACTGCGGGCAAGGCCGGCGCCTTCCAGTCCGGCAAGACCGGCGTCTACGAGTTCGGTAAGACCGGCCGCTGACTCAACCGGCAGGCAGGAGAAGGCTGACATGACTACCGCGATCCCGTGTACGGTGCGGCCGAACGCGGGATCGCGGTCGTCGTCGGTGTTGTGGCGCTGACCCGGGTGGGCGTGCCGGACGCTGCCCCTGGTTGGTGCGGATGGGCTCCGGCCCCGGGACGAAGCGGTGGCGGGGCTGACCTATCCTTCGACGCTCCCCGCACGTGTAGAGAGGCATGGCACTGATAGGCATGGTGAGCCGGATCCTGTACGCCGAGGATGACCGCGCCACGCGTGAGTCGATCACGCGTGCCCTGGAACTGGAGGGCTACGAGGTCCACTCGGTCGCAGACGGGACGGGTGTGTTCGAGGCCGTAGCGCGGCAGCCCGCCGATGTGATCGTGCTCGACCTGATGATGCCGCATGTCGGCGGGCTCACCGTCTGCCGACGGCTGCGGGCTGGGGAGAACCGGACTCCCATCTTGATGGTCACGGCTCGCACCGAGGTGTCGGACCGCGTCGCGGGTCTGGACGCCGGCGCCGACGACTATCTGCCCAAGCCGTTCGCCCTGGACGAGCTGTTCGCGCGGGTCCGCGCGCTGATGCGGCGAGGCCGCTACGACGAGCCGGACCGCAGGTTGCGCGCGGCGGATCTGCTTGTGGACGAGGGCGCACGGCGCGCCTGGCGCGGCGACCGCGAGCTGGAGCTGACCAAGACCGAGTTTGACCTGCTGCAGTTACTCACCCGCAATGCCGGTGTCGTGCTCAGCCATTCGACGATCTACGGCCGGATCTGGGACTACGACTTCGGGCCCGATTCCAAGGCCCTGGCGGTCTATGTCGGCTACCTGCGACGCAAATTGGAGGTCGACGGGGCGGCCCGCCTGATCCACACCGTCCGCGGTGTCGGCTACACCTTGCGCGAGCCGTGAACCTGCGCACCCGCCTCGCGCTCGCGCTCGGCGCGCTGGCCGCGCTGTCGGTCGTGGTGGTCGGCGCGATCAACTACGCGGTCACCGAGCGGCGGCTGCACGAGGCGGTCGACACCGGCCTGAAGGGCTTCGCGGCAGCGGTCACGTCCGACATCGACGGGAAGGCGAGCTACTGTCCCGGCGATGGGTTGGGGAATGCCGCCGTGGTCGGCGTCGCCAGTCTGCCACCGGTCGTCGGCGTGCCCGACATCGTGCAGTGCGCCTATCCGGACGGACAGGTCGCCTCCTTCATCGGCCCTGAGGACGTCCGGCTCACGCGGCCCTCCGCCGTGGTGGAGGCCGGTGGTGCCGTGCTGGGTCCCTGGACCCAGACCGCGGGCGGGCGTGACTACCGCGTCATGGTCGTCGGACTCGGAGACGGGGAACTACGGATCGCTCAGAGCCTGGCCGAAACCCAGCGCGTGCTGGCCTCGGTGCGAGGGCTCTCAGCGGCGGCGGGTCTGGCGATCATCGTGCTCGCGGCCGCGGCCGGTGTGCTCCTCGCCCGCTGGACCTGCGCACCGGTGACCCGGCTCACCGCCACCGCCGAGGCGATCGCCACTACCGGTGACCTGGGCATCAACGTGCCGACCGGTCGCCGCGACGAGGTCGGGCGGCTGGCGCGTACCTTCGCCGCGATGCTCGCCGCCCTCACCCGGTCCCGCGAACAGCAGCAACAACTCGTCCAGGATGCCGGACACGAACTCCGCACACCACTGACCAGCCTGCGCGCCAACGTAGACACGCTGCGCCGCTACCCCCACCTCGACGCGAGCCTGCGTGATCGCGTCCTAACCGACCTCGACAGCGAACTGCGAGAGCTGTCCGCCCTCGTCGACGAGGTCATCGCCGTCGCTATCGACCAGTACGACGGTGAGCAGGAGCGGCAAGTCGATCTCGTCGACCTCGTGCACCGCGCCGCCGAGCGGGCCCGTCGCCGCAGCGGCCGGCGCATAGTCGTCGATGCCGCCCCGGCCAGCCTCAGGGCCAAGCCGGAACAACTGTTCCGCGCCGTCGGTAACCTCCTGGACAACGCCGTCAAGTTCACCGACCCCAGCACACCGATCGAGGTGACCGTCCGTCCCGGCCGCATCGACGTGCGCGATCATGGGTCGGGCATCAACCCCGCAGATCTTCCCCACGTCTTCGACCGCTTCCACCGCGCTGCCGACGCCCGCGCGGTGACCGGCTCCGGTCTCGGCCTCGCCATCGCGCAGCAGATCATCCACCAGAGCGGCGGCACCATCCGCGCCGCAAACCACCCACGCGGGGGCGCACTGTTCACCATCCAGCTGCCGGCCTCGCCTTCCAACGCACCGCCCGACACTCAAGACCCGGGGCTTGACTAAGCCCACCCACATCCTTGACCTGCGGATACCGGAGGAAACCTATGGCGGTGTTGACGACAGTCGGACAGGTGGCGGACCGGGCGATGGAGCTCGGCATCGCCACGGTGGGTGGGCCGGCCGAGGACGACCTGCGCGAACAGCCGTTGTCCTACTACGGCGGGGACATCGCCGGTGCGCTCATCGACATGATGGAGGAGTGGGGCGCCGGCGTTCGGGTGCACCCGAAGGTGGACGGCCTCCTGGAGGGCTACCGGGACCTGTTCGGCCGGTTCGCTGCTAGCAGCGGAGGCGCGGTGACCATCACCGACGTGGAGCTCCTCGACGAAGCCGATGGCGAGCGCATCCGGATGCTGGTCAACGGCGACGAGCTCGTCTGGCACCTGGAGCACCAGTCCGACCGGTACATCGACACGCTGATGGTCTTCGAGATCGCCGACCGGCTGGCGCCGCGCGACGACACGGACCCGCGGGTCTTCGTCGAGGTTCACGACACCGACGACCAGTCCGGGTACATCTTCGCCGATCCGGCGGCCCTGTCGATCCTGATCCGGGAACTCGGAATCGAGCCTGCATGACCGGACCAACCCTTCGAGGCCCAGGCGTGCGGCGGGTCGGCCGATTGTTACGTCGATGCCGGACCGGTATCCGATGTGGATGGTCTCGACATCTCAGCGATACGAACGCCCGTACGGTGATCTCGGTCTGTTCCTCGAATGCTGTGACCTACTCGGCTACCTCCGGCTGTACTGATCTACTCGGGTTGCGGTCGTGGTTGTGCGTCGGTGTCTCCGCTGTAACTCCATGATCCGCGTGGGTGGTCATGTCTCGACGATAAAGTGAGTGAAACCCTGGCTACGATCCGGGAACACACTCGGTGCCGGTGCCGGTGCCGGTGCCGGTGCCGGTGCCGACGGTCGACTTCGCCGACCGCACCCACGAACATCGACCCGGACAACTTCAGCATCGTCAAGGAGATGCCTGCGGCCGGCCGAATATGACACCTACAACGAGGCGCTCGGCGCGGCGCGCTGTACGCGCACGCCGATGCCGCGCTTTGCACTTCAAGGCGGCCTGCTCCGTCGGGAAGTGACCACGGGCGCGGACGGCCTCAGGGATGCGGGGCGGCGACCGCGGTAACGCGGGAGCGGGCGTAGTCCCGGGCTACGCGCGCCAACTCGTGGCCGCGTCCTTTCATGTACCTCCGTTGTGTCCAGGACGTGAAGGCGGCGAGCGCGGCCGACGACGAGGTCGGCGACCAGGCCTCTTCCTTGGTGAGGTCGAAGTAGGTGAGCAGTTTGAGGTCGGGATACGCGCCCCGGCGCAGCGTCGCGTCCATGTCCTCGAGCCACTGGGCCTTGTCGCCGCCGTCCTCGGTGGACGCGAACTCGCCGAGCATCACCGGCCGGTTCGGTGCGACGGCGCGGGCCTTGGCGTACGCGGTGGCGAAGGTCGCATCGAAGCTCGTCCAGCGGTCGCCGGTCGGGTCCCACGACGGGCCGAAGCCCCAGTTGTATCCGTCGATTCCGACCCAGTCGACGTATCTGTCGCCGGGGTAGGCACAGGCCGGGTCGTTGTAGGGCGCGTCCGGCGCGGATCCGTTGTTGTACGCCCACACCCATTGCACGTTCCGCGCCCCGGCGGCCGCGACGAGACGATGGACGCGCCGGTACGCCCGCACGTACAGCGAAGGATCGGCGTTGTTGTTCGCTATGCCCCACGGGTACCAGTTGCCGTTGAACTCGTGCCCCCAGCGGATCAGGATCGGCAGCCGCACGGCGGCGAACTCCTTGGCGCGTGCCCTGATGTAGGTGTCCCAGGTGCCGTCGATGACGTCGGTCAGGTGGATCTGCCCGGGGTCGTTCGGGCCGAGCGCGGTGTTCCAGGGCTCCCAGGTGTAGTGCGGCATGATGCCGCGCCGCCAGAGCGCCCTGGCCTCGTTCACCGGGAAGGCCCGGCCGCTCGCCCAGCTGTCGAACCACATCACGCTGGCCGGGGTGACGCCGTAGAGGCATTCCACGTTCGCCGCGATCGCCGTGGGGTCCTCTTCCCGGAACATGCCCAGGTACCGGGTGGGGGATGCGCCCTTGCCGGCTGCCACTCCGGCCGGCGCGGCTTGCGCGCCGGCGGCATCGGACATTGTCAGCGCCACCGCGGCCGCCGCCGTGCCTAGCAGTGTTCGCCTTCGCATGTTGCCTCCAAGACCGGGGTGAGCGCGCCTCCAGCAACTTGGAAGCGCTTCCGGTCCGAAGGTAACGACTCGTGCTCATCGATGTAAAGGGCGGGTTTCGTGAGGCGCCCGTGTCGGTCGGGGCCGCGAGGCGGGCGGCGGTTACGCGCAGGCATTTATCCAGCTAGAACGCTGATCGCCTGAACCGATCCTTGACAAAAATTCATCGTGAGGTTACAAAATCGTCATAGACATCGCTGGATCGATTGTCCGGAAGCGCTTCCAATTTTCGATCGCGATGCATCCATAGGTCGACATGGCTACATCCGAAAGGGCTCGGGCGCCCCAGCCCGAGCCGCCGGCGCCCCGGCCGGCCAAGGCGCGACCCTGCGCCACCTGCGATCCGGTACCGCCCCATCCCCCGTTCGTCGTGCACGAGGCGACATCCCGGCATGACGGAACCCGTAGAACTGGAGACGTCAGTGATCTTCACTCGATCTCGCGCCCCGAAAGCGTTGGCCGCCGCGATCCTCTGCGCGGTCGCCGCCCTGACGGCAACCGCTGCCGCACCGGCCGAAGCCGCCATCGGCCCCAGCTTCGTCGACAACCTCAACGGATTCGACACCGGCCGCTGGCACAAGGCCGACGGCTACAGCAACGGCAGCATCTTCAACGCCGGCTGGCGCGCCGACCACGTCTGGTTCAGCGGCGGCGTCATGGGCCTCAACCTGGACACCCAGTCCTGCCCGACCGGCTGCTCCGGCAAGCCGTACGCCGCCGGCGAATATCGCACCAACGACCTGTACTCGTACGGCCGCTTCGAGGCGCGCATGAAGGCCGTCAAGAACCCCGGCACCGTGACCTCGTTCTTCACCTACACCGGGCCCAGTGACGGCCAGCCCTGGGACGAGATCGACGTGGAGATCCTCGGCAAGAACACCACCCAAATGCAGGTCAACTACTTCACCAACGGCGTCGGCGGCCACGAAACCGTCATCAACTTGGGCTTCGACGCCTCGACCGGCTACCACAACTACGCCTTCGAGTGGTGGAACGGCGGCACCATCAACTGGTTCGTCGACGGAAGGCTCGTCCACCAGGAGAACGGCTCGCGTGGACCGCTTCCCACGCACCCGCAACGCATCATGATGAACCTCTGGCCCGGCATCGGCGTCGACAGCTGGCTACAGCCCTTCACCTACCCCGGCACCAAACTGACCGCCACCTACGACTGGGCCAAGTACACCAAGTACTGATCGTCGCGGGGTCGACGCGGCCCCGCCCGGCGCAATGGCGCGGCGTCCGGTTCGCAACCACCCTCCGTTGCGAACCGGACGCCGCTCGGCCCCTTCGCGCCGCGGGCGCCACCTGGTCAAGCGGCCGACAAATCGGCTCACCCATGCCGGCCCGTTCCGTGTCGGCGATCCTCGGGGAGTTCCCGGACTCCCGGCCCTCGCTGCCCGGTGGGCAGGGCAGCGAGGCGCCGGTTTCCTGGAGCGGCTTATCGGCTCGACGCCCGGTGTGCCGACCGCCGGAGCGATGAAGCCGAGCCGGTCCTCGAATCGCCCGAAACGACCCGCTAGCCTGGTGGTGGTTCGAGCGGAGGGGGCCGTGTATGTCGTCGTCGCCGGTCCCGTCGCGGCCGCCGACGCTCGACGAAGTCGCCGAGCGGGCACGGGTGTCGCGCACGGTGGCGTCCCGAGTGATCAACAACGGGCCGCATGTGAGCCGCGCGAAGCGCGACGCGGTAGAGAAGGCGATCCGGGACCTCGGTTTCACACCGAATCGGGCCGCGCGGGCTTTGGCGACCCGCCAGGCCGGTGTGGTGGTGCTGGCGGTCTCCGGCGACGGTCCGGGAGTGTTCGCGGACCCGTTCTTCGGGCAGATCATGATGGGTGTGTCCACCGCGCTGGAGAAGACGGACCTGCACCTGGTGCTCAGCCTGGCCACGACCGGTCACGGCCAGCGGCGGCTGGAGAACTTCCTGCAGACCCGCGGAGCCGACGGGGTGATGCTGGTGGCGCTGCGCGGTGACGATCCGCTGATCGATATCGCCGCGCGATCAGGACTGCCCACCGTCTTCATCGGGCTGCCGATGCACGGGACGCCACCGTTCTACGTCGAGGCCGATAACGCGGGCGGGGCACGGGCGGCCACCGAGTACCTGCTGCGCGGCGGGCGCCGCCGCATCGCCATGATCACCGGACCGGACGACACCGCGGTCGGCCGGGAGCGCCGGCGCGGCTATACCGAGGCGCTGACGCTGGCGGGGCTCCGGCCGTACGCCACCGAGCCCGGGGACTTCATGGAGGCCGGCGGTGCCGCGGCGATGCGTACGCTGCTGAGCGCGCACCCGGACCTCGACGCCGTGCTCGCGGCGAACGACAACATGGCGGCGGGGGCATTGCGGGTGTTGCGCGACGCCGGCCGCACGGTCCCCGGCGACGTCGCCGTGGTCGGTTTTGACGATCTGCCGATCGCGTTGCACACCGATCCGAAGCTGACCACGATTCATCAGCCGGTGCAGGCGCTGGGCCGCGAGGCCGCCCGCATGCTGATCGAACTGCTCGACGGAGCAGAGCCGGAACCGTTCGTCCTGCCCACGAAGGTGGTCGTGCGGGAGTCGGCCTGACCGCGGGCGGCCCACCGCCAGCCTGCGACGCAAATACCGGCCCCGGACCCACCACGACGCCGAAGCCAAGACGGTTCGAGGCCGGGAGTACGGGCCTCGACGCGGCGGTCGCCTGCAACGCTGCTGTGCACGGCGGGTCATGCAGGGGAGTCGAGGCACGATGAGCGACCATGGTCGCCGCCTGTCAGGCGATCATTCGGCCGCCGATTTCTTGTTCAGCGTGCCGTCGGTGCCGACGACCCACCACTGGCCGTCCTCCTCGCCCTGGCCGTCCACGTCGCCGGGGCCGACGTCCGCGACGTAGGTGTAGAGCGGCCAATCGGCGTACTTCACCTGGTCCACCCCGCCTTCCGTCGGGATGACCGTCAGCAGCGCCGGATCGACGCCCGGGCCGGCCTTCGGCTTCTGCCCGGAGACGAACGGCGGCCATGTCGCCTGGCAGTCCTCCGTGCAGGACCCGAACCCCTTCTTGTCCGGCACGAACGCGTAGAGCGTACGCCCGCCCTGATCGGTGAGGATCTCACCGAGCGCGGTCTGTTGCACCCGCACCTCGGGCTCGGCGGGCGCCTCGGCCCCGCCCGGTGCACTCCACTTCGCCGTAGGCCCACCGGCGGTCTCCGCGGTGCACGCGGCCATTGACAGCAGGGCCACGGTGCCGGCCACGGCAAGCATCTTCCGCATGTTTTCTCCTCGATGCCGAACGTTTACTCCCAAACGTTGAATTCACCTGCCTGGTTCGGTTGCGACAGCCCATGTGTCCTGAATCACGAAACGTGAACCAGGTTTACGAATGGGACGTGTGGGTCGCGTTGCCGCGCCAATTCAAGGGCGGCCGATCAGAAAGGATGAAACGCATATGCGATTTCCGACCCTGGTTTCCACGGCCTTTCTCGCGACGACAGGCCTGGTCGCCGCGCTCGGCTCACCGGCGAGCGCGCACGACGGTCACTCGGCAGTCCACGGCATGAACCACGGCACCCCGACCGGTGCGGGGCACGCCGCGACGATCCGGGAACCGGGCCTGTCCGAAGGCGTCAAGCGCTCCCGGCAGCGCGTCCGCTACTTCGCGGCCACGATGACCGGCGACCAGGAGGTGCCGACCGCGGGCGGCCCGGCGGTCGGAGACAAGGACGGCCGCGCGCTCGGCCTGGTCCGCATTCAGGGCAGTAGGGTGACCTTCTTCGCAAGCTGGAAGAACCAGCAGGCGGCCTCGCTCTTTCACATTCACGAGGGCCGGCGGGGTCAGAACGGCGCCGTAAAGGTCACGCTGCTTGCGGGTGCCCTGCCCGAGACCGTGACCTCGGTGGCAGGTGTGGCCGCCATCGAAGACGCCAAGGTGGCGGACGCCATCGTCGCCCGGCCGAACAACTTCTACCTGAACCTGCACACGCCGGAATTCCCTGGCGGCGCGACCCGCGGCCAACTCCGCCAGGTCCGCGGGGGCAAACTGCTCGCGCTGCTCAAGGGCGGCAGGTTCGGGGCGTTCATGTCCGGCGACCAGGAGGTGCCGACCGCGGGAGGCCCGGCGGTCGGAGACAAGGACGGGCGGGCTGCCGGCTTCGTGTCGCCGCGCAACCGCTCCCTGAACTACTCGTTCGCCTGGGCGAAGATCTCCGAACCCACGCTCGGCCACATCCACCGGGGGAACAAGGGCGCCAACGGTGCCGTGGTGGTCCCGCTCTTCGGCACCGCGATGCCCGACGGCGTGGTGGCGGCCTCCGGCACGGTCCACGACGTGGACTCCGACCTGCTGGCCGAGATCAAGCGCAACCCGCGCGGTTTCTACCTCAACCTGCACACCAAGGAGCAGCCGGGTGGCGCCGTCCGGGGCCAGCTCTTTACCCGTCACTGACGACTTCGGACTCCTCGGGTCGGAGGCCCTGCGCCGGTAGCACGGCGTTCCCGTTGCTCGTCGGAACTCAGGGGCTGCTCAGGTCCGGGTGAGTCCCCACCGTGACAACGGTCGCCGGCGGAAGTGAGACGACGAAAGTCGATCCGCGCACGGGCGAGGGGCGATAGCGTACGTCGCCGCCGTTGGCACGAGCCAGTTCGCGAACGATGTACAGGCCCAGCCCGGTGCCGGCGACCTTCCCGGCGGTGCTCTCGGCGCGTGCGAAACGGCCGAACAGCCGGTCGCGGAACTCCGGCGGCACGCCCGGGCCCCGGTCGGCGACGTCGATGGTCACAGGGCCGCCGTCGGAGTCGTGCGCGTGGATGGCCTCGACCCCGCCGCCGTACTTGTCCGCGTTGCTGATCAGGTTGGAGAGGATCTGGTCGAGGTGGCCGGGCTGGACGGCGGCGGCGAGGTCGGGCGGACAGGAGACGGTGACCGCGGTGGTGGCGGTGGCGCCGAGCGCGGCCTCGATGTGGTCGGCCACCCGGACCGGGCGCGGGGTCGCGGTGAGCCGGCCGGCGTCGATGCTGACCAGGGCGAGCACCTCCTCGACGATGCCGGCCAGCCGCCGGGTGGCGCCGTGCGCCTTGGCGACCAGTTGGTCCGCCGACGACGGCAGGGGATCGCCGGTCAGGGCCAGGTCGAGGCTGCCGAGGATCGTGCCTAGTGGATTGTTGATCTCGTGGCCGAGCATGCCGATCAGGTCGGCCTTGAGCTGGTTGGCGGCCTCCAGCTCGCGGTTGCGGTCGGCGATCTCCGCCGTGCGGGCCCGGACCTCGCTCTCCAGCCAGTCGTAGTGCAGGGCGTTGTCCAGGGAGACGGCCAGCTGACCGGCGATCAGCTCGACGGTCTCCAGGCGGCCGGTGGAGAAGACGCCGGGCTGCCGCTGGTTGGCCAGGACCAGGACGGCGTCGTTGGCGCTCTGGCAGGGTAACGGGATGACCAGCAGGCTGCAGGCGTCGAGACCTGCCAGGTACGGATCTTGCGAGAACCGGTCGTCCCGGGTCGCGTCGGCGACCAGCAGCGGGTGCTGGGTGCGCTGGACGTAACGGACGGCGGACACCGGCAGGCCGGTGGTGGAGGAGCCGGAGACGGTGCGGCCGCGCAGCGACAGATGCACGTCGGTGGCTCCGGTCATCGCGCAGAGCACGTCGATCACCTGCGTGGTCAGTCCGGCGAGCGTCGTCTGCGAGCTGAGCGCCCGCGACGCGCGCAGGATCGCCATCAGGTCCAGGTGGTCGGCGCCGCTGCCCGGGCCGCCGCTCGCCGTGTTCCGCAGGAACGGGTGCTCGGCCTCGAGGCGTGCGACCGGGCCGCCGGCGCCCCACGCCCGGTACGCGTCGCGCGCCTCGACCAGCAGCCGGCGCCCGGCGTGCGTCAGCCCCTGCGCCAGGTGCAGGCGGGCGGCCCGCTCGGCGAGCAGGGCGTGATGCCACGGGCGGCCCGTCACCTCGTGCAGGCCTTCGTCGTAAAGCCGGATCGCGGCGACGGCGTCGCCACCGGCCTGGGCCATCTCGGCGTCCACGAGCAGCAGCAGCGGTCGGAAGTTGTGGGGCGCGTCGGCGGCCCGGCGGGCCAGCCAGTCCCGGGCGTCCGCAGACGCGGGGGAGGGGTCGCTGAGGCAGCGGGTGACCCGCGCGAGCGCACTGGTGTAGAACCCGCGGATCGCCTTGCAGCGCGCCATCGCCGCGGCCGAGTGCTCCTCCAGGGCCGCGGTGTCGTCGCTGAGCAGCGCGGCCAGGGCCCGGTTCAGGTGATAGTCGGTCAGCAGGGCCGAGTTCTCGCCGATCTCGTCCAGGTACGCCGCTTCGTCGAAGCCCTCGCCGGTTTGCCCACGCAACACTTGGATCAATTGCCGATGTCCGAGAGTGATCAGCCGGGCGTACCAGTTGCCGGTCCGTTCCGCGAAGGCCAGCACTGCCGCGGTCTCCTCGGCGCAGGTCTGCAGCGAGTCCTCGGTCTCCAGCAGCAGGACCAGCAATCGGGCCGAGTGCCAGCCGGCGATCTGCACGTCGCCGACCGCGAGGAGCTCGTCGCGGGCCTGCCAGCAGCCCTCGACGACCTCCTCCAGCGGCTCGAACCAGGGCGCGGCCAGCATCAGGTGCTGGTAGGCGGCCACCGCCGCCGCCGCATGGTAACCGTGCTCGCGGGCGGCCCGAAGCGCGTGCCCGGTCAGCAGGTATCCGGTGCGGTGGTCGTCGAGCAGCCAACTCGTCACGCGGATGGCCCCGCCCAGGGTGCCGGTCAGCGGAGGGCACACCCCGTTCTGTTGCCACAGCACGTGTGCCTGCAGCACCAGCCAGGCGTGCAGGTCCGGGTCGGCCACGAAGGTGGGCACAAGCATCCGCTGCAGGATCCGGGCCACCGCGACGATCCGCGGATCGGTGCACTCCCGCGTCGGGTAGGCCGCCCCACGGTCGGCCACCCAGTCCCGGAGCTCGAGCACCGCGCGCTGGTTGTCCGCGGCCAGGTCGGCCGGCGGGGTGATGCCGAACCGCCGCAGCGCGTCGAGCCCGAGCGCGATCGCCGCGTCGCACTCGTCGCGCTGGGTCAGGCTGTTGATCTGCACGGCGGTGGCCGTGACCAGGACGAGAGGGTCCGGGGAGCGGGCGGCGAGATCGCGGTAGATCCGGTCGGCCTCGGCGTGCCGGCCCAGGCAGAAGAGCGTGGTGTGCCGGTCCACCGCGATCGCGTCCCGGTCTGTGGCATCGCCGGCGGCGAGGACCCGGTCGGCGGCGGCCAGCAGTTCGTCGGCGGCCGGATAATTGGTCATCCGCGCGGCGCGGCGGCCGGCCTGGTGCAGCAGGGCCGACGCGGTCCGGCGCTCGCGGTCGTCGCCGATGAGGCCGGTTGTCGCGAGGTACTGCTCGGCGGCCTGCTGCTCGTAGCCGCTGTGTGCGGCCAGGCGACGGGCCATCGCCAGCCGCGATCGATCCATCTCGGCGGCCGGGAGCAGATCCCGGGCCGCCTTCAGGACCAGGTCGTGGCAGAACTTGACGGTGCCGTCCGCAGTGATCAGTCCATCGGCGACGGCGGGAGCGAGGTGTGCCGGGAGGGTGGCAGGCGGGATCGCGGTGGCGGTGGCGAGCAGTTCCGCAGGGACGTTGCTGCCGAGACAGGTCAGTGCCACCAGCAGGCGCCGGGTCGTCGCCGCCTGCTGCTCCAGGCGGGCGGTGAGCAGTTGCGGCAGGCGGTGGCGGGTGACGAAATTCCGTACCGGATCAGGGTCCCAGTCCCAACCGCCTTCCGCCGGCGTCAGCAGGCCCTCCGCGCGAAGCCCGTTGATCAGTTCAACGGTGGCGTACGGATTCCCGGAGGTCGCCGTGCCGATCAGGTCGGCGAGCGACCTCGCGGCCGAGGGCTCGAGGCGCAGCACCGCCCCGGTCAGCTCGGCCAGCCCGGCCCGGTCCAGCCCGGCCAGCCGTACCGGCGGCCCGGCGAGTCCGTCGCGCTCCCAGCGCGCGGCGAGGCCGGCGAGCGGACGGCCGGCGTCGGTCTCCTCGTCCCGGTAGGCGCACACGACCAGCAGCCCGGGGACCGGCCCGGCGGTCACCAGCTCGTCCAGCACCCGCAGCGATGTGCCGGTCGCCCACTGCAGGTCGTCGACCACCATGACCAGGGGACGGTGCGCCGCTACCGTGCGCAGCAGCGTGACCGAGGTTCCGCTGGCCCAGGCCGGCGGGGTGACCAGGTCCAGCGGCTCGGCCGCCACCTGCCCGCCGAGAAGTATGTCCAGCTCGGGCACCGCGCCGGACATCACTTTGCCGACCGGATTCAGTGCGGCGACCAGCCGTTCCCGGTGGCCCGCCAGCTCCGCCTCCGGTAGGGCGAGCAGCAGCCTGGCCAGGTTTCTGATCACCTGGCCCGTGCCGCCGGCGTCGACACCGGTACGGAACTGCTCGTACTTGCCGGCGAGGAACCAGCCGCCGCGAGCGGCGATCAGCGGTCGCAGCGTTCGTATCAGGGTGCTTTTGCCGATCCCGGCCGGGCCGCTGACCAGCACGGCCCGGCCGTCGCCGCGGAGCGCCCGGTCCAGGGCCGTGGCCAGGGCGCCGATCTGCGGGTCCCGGCCGACCAGGATGGGCGGTGCCGGCAGGAACGGCGGGAAGTCCCGGTCGCCCGGCGTCCAGTCGCCGTCCGGGTCGGCGGTCCAGCGGGCGAGATCGTGGGCCAGGCCCTCGGCGCTCTGATAGCGCCGGTCCGGGTCCTTGTCCAGTAGCCGCATGATGATGTCGCCCAGCCGTGGTGGCAGACCCGAGGCGGACGGGGTGCCGACCAGGGTGTCGCGCACCAGCTCCAGAGGGTCGTAGCCGGTGACCGGGGGAGTGCCGGTGGCGAGGGTGTACAGGGTGGCGCCGAGGCCGTAGAGGTCGGCGCGGCGGTCGGTGCTCAGGCCGGTGCGGCCGGTCTGCTCGGGCGCCAGGAACCCGAGAGTGCCGACAGGGCCTTCGTCCGTTTCCGGGGCGCCGGTCAGCGCGAGGTCGAAGTCGATGAGCAGCGGGGGAGCGTCCGGGCGCAGCACGACGTTGGCCGGGGTGATGTCGCGGTGCAGGACGCCGGCGCGGTGGACCGCGGCGATCGTCGTGGCCAGGGCGTGTGCGGTGCGGACCAGGTCGGGCAGGGGCATCGGCCCGGCCGGCGGCGGGGCGCCGCCCTCGTCCTGCATGACCAGGGTCCGGCGCGCCTGGTGCGCGGCGAGGCGGGGGACGCCGGGCAGACCGGCGAGCTTCTCCAGTACGGCACGTTCGTGTTCGATGCGGCGGATCGCGCCGGCCCCGGTGGCGTGTTTGCGGACCACGGCGGGACCGTCGGATGGGGTGTGGCGGGTGACCTGCGTCCGGTCACTCAGGTACAGCAGTTCCTCACCCACATATCGGATGATGCTACTTTTGGCATGATTTTTCTCTATGTTGCTTAGGCGGCTGGTCGCTCCTCACTCGCCGGGCCATTCTCTCGCTGACCGTCACATTCGCGCGGCCTCTTCCGTCATGTCGCGAACCCGAATGATCGAGAGGTGGACAGGGTGCGGATGGCGGTGGCCGATGGCACCGGCGTGATCGGCCGCCCGGCTCCAGTCTGACCGCGAGTGGTCTGACCAAAGCACTGGTGGATGAGGGCGCGCATGGGAGGGAGCTGCCGAGGCGCCTCGACCGTTCCGGCGCGGTCTCGGCGCGAACCACCAGCCTCCACGTCGGCTGAGTCCGGCCTGAGTGGGCCTCAGGTCGGTCACAGCGCACCACTCCGAGGATGGATGCACAACGATCGAATCCGTACGGAGGAAGCGATGCCGCTGTCACGAAAAGCCGTGGCCCTTGCCGCCGGGATGGTGTCGGTGCTCTGCCTGCCGTCCGCCGCGAACGCCGGAGCCGATGCGCAGATCTCCCGCCTGCGCGGGTCGGCCCTGGTGACCTATCCGCCGTCGGCAGCTGACGAGGTGCGGTTCACAGTGGACGCTTACGCCCGCCACGACCGACCCGGCCCCTTTCCGACTGCGTCGTGGGGCACCGCCACCCTGCGGCACCACTTCGCCGCGCAGAATGAGGTCGTCTGGTACTCGATCAAGGTGGACTGCCTGATGGCTTCGGGCGGCCAGGCGACGGTCACCGGGGAGGTCGTGGACGCTTCGGAGAACGGTCAGGAGCTGATGCACACCCGGATCGGGTTCAGCGTCGCGGATCTGGGATGGCGGGATCTGGTCGGGTTCACCGGCGGGAAGAGCCCCTACCTCGACGATTCGCCGGCGCCGCGGATGTGCACGGCGCCGCCGCCGTTCTTCTCGGTCCGCGAGGGTGGGTACTCGGTGAGCGGCGCAATGCACTGGTGAGGACACTCGACTCGTATCCGGATCTGATCCCCTGCATGCAGGATGTGCCCCCGATCCGATCGACGTTGTTCGGGCCAGGGCTTCGTTCGGCGTTCGGGAACGGGCCGCAGCGCCATGCGAGGCGCCCCGACCTGCGCTCAAGCAGGTCGGGGCGCCTGTCTTGGTCTGCCGTGTTCTCTCCGGCCCCGCAGCGTCAGCTGGCGAGTATCTCGACCGCGCGGGCTTCCAGGTCGTGCGCGGTGTCGACCAGGTCGGCCATCTCGGCGAACAATGCGGCTCGGCCGTCGACGCCGGGGTCGGGCACCGGCGGCAGCGCGGCGATGCGTTCGTCGGTCTCGCGTACGTTGGCGCCGCTCATGGCGAGCAACATCCGGCGCTCGCACAATTCGCCGTACTCGCCCGCGTGCGCTTCGGCCCGTGCGGCAAGCGCCGACCAGTGGACGCCCGACTCGCGGAACAGCTTCGCCGCGTCGGACAGCGCCGGTCGGTCCAGTAGGCCGGCCGCCTCGTCCAGGAAGTCCGCGTAGAGCGGGCGGGTGCCGCCCGGAGCGGTGTGCGACAGTTCGAGGCATTCGTAGAGCCGGCGCATCGCCATGCCGAACGACTCCGCCGAACCGAATCTGCGCTGCCATCCTGACTTGGATCGGCCGTCGCGTAGCTGATCGGAGAACCGACGCATGCCGGAGAAGCCGAAGTTCGCGTCGAAGCTGTGCCCGAGTACCGGCCCGGTGAGGTGCGCGACGGTGGTCGCGATCGCGCCTTCGATATCCGGCCGGCCGGCGCTGACGGTTTCCAGCACGATCCGGTGGTGCCGGCCCTTCTTGTGCCCGGCCCAGGCCGCCGCGAACTCGTCGATCGACAGCCGGTGCGGCACCGCGGCGGAGTCGTCGATGAGCACGGCGCCGCCGTCGATGCCGGCCACCACCACGCCATACGGCTCCGTCGCGAGCGCCGCCTCGCCGCTGTGCCAGGGTAGCCGCGACCGGTCCACGCTGACATAGACCGGCTTGCCCTGCTCGACGGCGGCGCGCAGGGCGGCCAGGGCCCGCGACGGCGACGTGCTGTGCTCCTCGACGAATGAGATTGGCAGTCGGCTCAGCGCCGACGTGATCCAGGGTTCGGGGTGGTGCTGGGCCACAATCGTCAGCATCGGCGGCATGCCGCGGTACTCGAAGACCGCGTACATGAAGCCGATGCCTCCGGCGAGCCCGCACACCAGCGCCTCCGAGCACGTGATCCCGCCTTGGCGCAGCAGATGCACGGCGAGTGAACTGAGCCGGTGCTGCCCGGGCCCGAACGTGTCGTAGCCGGGAACCAGACCGCCCGGCAGTGCGGGCGGCTCCGGTCGGACCACATGGCGGCGGGCGGTGGTGTACGACTCGCCGGTACGCGCCATGCGCTCTCGCACCAGCTGCTTGAGTCGGCGTTGTCCGGTCACGTTCTGTCCTGTCCTGGACGGCGGCAGCGGCTCTGCCCCACGCCGGCTCGCCGCGCCCCGTCCGGCTGCCTGCGGCTGGACATGGACAGCTTTCACTAACGCTCCGCGACGGCATGAAGGCCACCTTCGCCCCCGCATCGCCGGCGTGCGTGGTTCGCCGGTCAGGAGGTACGGCGCGCGGGCTGCGCCACACGCGATCATACCCTCGCAGGCATCCCGCGGCGGCGGAGCCGCCGCCCGCCGGGTCGAGATGATCACGGGAGCGTCAGAACGACTGACCATCGACCTCCACGAGGTCGAGAACCGGACGAGCCACCCAGGACTCATGAACGAGGGGTCGGGCCGTTGAGCAGGTCGGCGTCCGCGGCGAGGGAGTCGTCCGGGTTGATTGGCCAGGCGTCGAGGGCGGGATCGTCCAGGAGCTGGTGAGCGATTTCCGGTCGCTGTGGTGCACCTGGGTACGGTCATTCTGATTGCGATCGTGCTCGTGATCGCCGGTCTTGCCGGAGTCCTCGCCTGGATCACGGGCGCCTCCGCTGCGGTTGCCGCCCTGATCGGCGGAGCGGCCGGCGCTGGCACCTTGCGAGTCGCCAGGGACGTCCGCTTCCTCTGACGATCCGCCGGCCGTCCGAAGCTCCCGACCGGGCGGCCGGCCGTCCCTGGCGCGCCCGGAACTGACCTGGGCGAGGACATTGACGAGAGGTTACAGGCTCTGTAAGTTCTTGCATCAACTTTCGTAGATTATTTCACGGAGGTTTCGGCCGGCGCGGAATGGTCGCCGAGGAGGAGGAGCGATGGCCAGGAGACGGTGGATAACGGCGGGGGCAGTGGTCGCCGCCTTGGTCGCAACCGCTGCCGGCGTGGCGGGAGGGCAACCACCCGCCCAGGCGGCACCGGGAGCCAAGGACGTCATCGTCACCCTCTTCGAGTGGAACTGGCCCTCAGTGGCCCGCGAGTGCCGCGACTACCTCGGGCCGAAGGGCTACGGCTACGTGCAGGTGTCTCCGCCGCAGGAGCATCGCCGCGGCGGCCAGTGGTGGGTCGCCTATCAGCCGGTCAGCTACAAGATCGAATCCAACAAGGGCACCCGCGGCCAGTTCGCGGACATGGTGCGGGACTGCCACAACGCCGGTGTGAAGGTGATCGCGGACGCGGTCATCAACCACATGGCCGAGGGCTCGGGCAGCGGCTGGGCGGGCAGCTCGTACGCCAACCGCGACTTTCCCGGCACCTACGCGAGCTGGGACTTCCATGACAGCTGCCCGATCAATGAGGCTGACTACCGCACGGATGCGTGGCGGGTGCGCAACTGCGAGCTCGTCCGGCTGCCCGACCTCAGAACCGAGAGCGACGCCGTGCGCGCCCGGCTCGCCGGCTACTTCAACGACCTGCTCAGCCTCGGCGTGGACGGCTTCCGTGTCGACGCGGCGAAGCACATGACGCCCGACGACATCGCGGCGGTGAAGGGCAGGCTCAGCCGGCCCGCATACCTGGTGCAGGAGATGATCCAGGGCGAAGGCGAGTCGGTCCAGCCGAACGAGTACGCGTGGGTGGGCGACGTGCACGAGTTCCGCTACGGCCGCGACCTCAAGCGGGTCTTCCAGCAGGAGCGGCTGGCCTACCTGCAGAACTTCGGCGAGGGCTGGGGCCACCTCAACGGCACGGTCGCGGTCCCCTTCGTCGACAACCACGACACTCAGCGCAACGGCTCGACCCTGACCTACCGGGACGGGGCCACCTACACCCTGGCCAACGTCTTCATGCTCGCGTGGCCGTACGGGTCGCCGTCGGTGATGTCCGGCTACGAGTTCGGCGACAAGGATCAGGGGGCGCCGCAGCACTCCGACGGCCGAATCACGGACGTGACGTGTTTCAACGGCCAGTGGAAATGCGAGCATCGCTGGCCCGAGATCGGCAACATGGTGGCCTTCCACAACGCCGTCAAGGGCACCGGGGTCAACGACTGGTGGAGCAACGGCAACGACCAGATCGCCTTCGGCCGCGGCGACCGCGGTTTCGTGGTCATCAACCACGAGGACGGCTGGTTGACGCGCACTTTCCAGACCGGACTGGCGCCCGGCGTCTACTGCGACGTGGTGCACGGCGACCGCGGTGCAAGCGGCTGCACGGGACCCTCTGTCACCGTCGACAACGCGCGACGGGCGACCGTCACCGTCGGCCCGCACAACGCGGTCGGCATGCACGTCAACGCCCGAGCGAACTGATCCAAGCGCGCCTTAGCAGCGCACCCAGGTCAGCCGGTACGAGGTGACGGCCTCGCGGACCATGACGACGTCGGCCGAGCGGTCGTCACCCGGCTTGACCCTCAGTTCGGTGTTGATGTTGAGGTTGCGCTCGGTGTCGCAGGGGGCGAACGTGAGCCGGTCGGGCGCGACGGTGTCGGCGGTCCGCCAGGTCGAGGCCATCGGCGCGTCGAAGGTGGTGGTCAGCATGGTCGTCGGTGACATGCCCTGGAAGTAGAGGCTGATCCGGGTCGTCCCGGTGGCGCCCTCGGGTAGGTAGGCGAAGCCGCTGGAGGATGCCCGCACGATCGCGTACGTCCATCCAGCGGGTCGCGTGACGTGAAGGCTGAGCTGGCAGTTCTTCCGGGAGTCCGGCGGCGTGGCCGCGCCGCCGGCCCACGCCAGGTACGCGGTGGCCTCGACCTCGATGAGAGTGCCGTCCGGCGAGACGGTCGCGGTGCCCTCGGCTGCCGGGCAGCCGGATCCGTTGACGGCGACCACCTCGACAGCGACACCGTCGGGCAGCGTCACCTCGGCCTGCGCCTGCGCCTGCGCCTGCGCCGGCGCGAGCGGCGACGTCGGTGCCAACAGCGATGTGATCAGGCCGGCAAGGGCTACTGCGCTGACCATGTCGGGATCCCTCCGGCTAGGGGGCGCGCCGCACGCGATCGCCTACGACGCGCCTACTATCGAAATACATCGATACTAGCCGACTCGCCGTCCACCGGAGCCGACCATGATTGGTCAGACGCGTTCTAGCGGACGACGACGTTGGTGAAGACGACGACCGAGTTCGGGCCGACCGTCAGGTTGTGACCGCTGTCGAAACTTGTCGTGAGGCTGCCGGCGGGCACCGGGAACTGCGTCCTCGGGTCGACCGGCGCGTTGTTCTCGCTGTAGACGTACTTCGCCAGGGTGATCGTCCCGGTCTGCGCGGTGATCGGTACCGTCGCTGCGGAGGAGCCGCGGTTGACCAGGACGAAGGTCCAGCCGCCGCCGGCCGCCGCGGGCAGCTTGGCCTTCAGGACCCGCACGTCGTCCGGCTGCTCGGGTGCGTACATCTTCGATCCGGCCGGCAGCGACCGGCACAGCAGGCTCCAGGTGTAGAACCAGGGCCGCAGCGTCGCGTCCTTGGGGTTCTGCCAGCGGTCCCACATGCCGCACGGGTTCTTACGGGCGTACCCGTCCAGGCACCATGCCATGGCGCCGTCCAGACCGGACCGGGCCTCCTGCACGGCGAGGTCGGCCATCCGGACGCCGTGGTCGTACGTGAGGTTGAAGGAGTAGTCCTTATCGTCGTCGTTTCCGGGCGCCTTCATGCCGGTCTCGCCGAGGATCACCGAGGCGTTGTTGTTGGCGGCCCTGACCTGCCGAACCGCCTCGGACAGCGCCCTCTCCGGGTAGTCGTACGGCGACTCGAGGTCGACCTCGTGGTCGTAGAAGTGGACCTCGTGCTGAGCGACCAGCGGCCCGTCCAGCGCGGACTGCAGCCACCAGTCGTTGGCCTCGTTGCCCTTCGGGTGCGTCCAGCCGCGGGTGCTCGCCACGGTCTTGCCGGTGTCGTTCATCTCGTCGGTGAACGGGTCACCCGACCGGGGCCGCAGGGTGACCGAGGAGACCGCCCGCTCGGTGCCGGCGAGCGCGGGCATCGTCAGCCGGAGGTAGTTGGCGTTGGTGAGCGCCTGTTCCGGTGATACGTCGATCCGGTACCACGGCTTGTCGCCGATGGTCTCGGCTGGATCGGTCGCGCGTACCTTGACGTCGGTCCACCCGGTCTGGCCGTCGCTCGAGGTCTGGAACGTCCACTTGACGGCGTCGCTGGGCGGCAGTGGCTGCACGTAGAAGCGCACCGAGAAGCCGGCCAGCTTGTCCAGGTGCCAGACGAGGCTCTGTTCCTTCTCGGCGGCCCTGCCCTGCACCGACTCGAGACCCAGGTCGCCGTCGAGGGCGGAGATACCCGCCTCGGCGGTGTCCGGCCCACCGATCAGGCCGGCGTCCAGGTGCCGCTCGTCGAACTCCACGCGGAGGTTGTCGGTGGCGGTGACCCAGTCCGCGTACCTGATGGGCGCGGTGCTGTCGTCGTCATCGCCGACGTTCGGCTCGTTGATGCCGTTGTATCGCACGACGTTGGTGAAGCCCTTGGTCTTCACGAGGTGCTTCACCAGGTCGGCCTGGAGTTCGGCGGCTGGGGTCGAAACGTAGTAGTCGCGGTCGTTCAGGCCCCACATCCCGGTCACCACGCCGGTGCCGCGCTGCCGGTAGAAGTTCAGGACCTTGTAGAGATTCCTCATCTCCACGCTGTCCCAGGTGTAGGTGCCGGGATTCGCGGGGTCGTTGAACCACGGACGGTTGACCATGATCCGCACCAGCCCGGGGTTGATGAAGCTCGCGCGCTCGGTCATCTGGTTCCACGGGTCCGCGGCCCAGGCGCCTCCGCCGCTGTACTGCGGATCCTGGTTGTACCCGAGGCCGAGCCAGTCGCTCTCGAGGGCGTTCTCGGGTGCGGGTGCGGCCCCGGCCGGCGCGGAGGGCGCCACCATCGATCCGGCCAGTGCCATAGCCACCACGGGTACGGCGAGCGCGCGCCGGCGCTCGGTCCTACTTCGCATACAAGACTCCTGTGCGAGGTGATAGTGGACAGACGGGTGCCCGCTCAAGGGTGGGAGACCCGATCCGGATGAAGATCCTACGTGGATTTCGTTCGCGTTCCGTAAAGACTCCACTACGGATGCGGATCGGCAGGACGTGCTGCGGATGGGGTGGACAGCGCCACCTGGCATGAGACATCATTGTCTCATGCGAGACGTTCCTGACGCAGTGGTCGCTCTTCTCGGACAACGCCCGACCGCCACCATGGCCGAGCTCGCCGACGCCGCCGGGGTCAGCCGCGCGACCCTGCACCGCAGGTTCCCATCGCGGGAGAGCCTGCTGGCCCGCATCGCCGAGGATGCGGCGGCCGCGGCCGAGCACGCCGTCGCGCAAGCCCGTCCGCAGGAGGGGCCCGCGCCCGAGGCGTGCGTACGGCTGGTCGCCGCACTCGTCCCGCTCGGCGGCCGGTTCGCCTTCCTGCTCCGGGAGGGTGCATGGCTGGACGACCTGCCGGGCGTCGCCGCCCGCATCGAGACGCTGGCGGAAGCCACCGCCGCGGTCATCCGGCGCGGCCGCCACGCCGGGCAGTTCAGGCTGGACCTGCCCGCATCGTTCCAGACCCGGCTCGTCCTCGCCGCCGTCTACACCGCGTGGGAGGCGGTACAGGCCGGGGAACTGGGCGCGAAGGAAGCGCCGGAGGCGGCCGCCCTAGCGTTGCTGGCCGGCATCGAGGCACGGACATGACCGGGGCGTACTGGCGCAACACCCCCTCCGACGGCGGATCGGCCTCGCCCGGACCGCCGCCCGACCGGGTCGACGTCGCCGTGGTCGGAGCCGGCTTCGCCGGGCTGTCGATCGCCCGCGACCTGCTACGCGCCGCGCCCGGCCTCCGGGTCGCGGTCCTCGACGCCCGCCACCCCGGGTACGGCGCGAGCGGCCGCAACGCCGGCGCGGTACTGCCCCTGGCCGTGCTGCCATGGCTGCTGCCCGGCAGTGCCGGCGGGCACGACCCGCGCCGGATGCAGCGCCTGCTGCACGCGCGGATCGGGGCGCGGGTCCGTCAACTGGCCGCAGACCACCCGACGGGCGAGATCCGCCAGGTGCGGATGCTGCTGATCGCCACCAACCGCCTCGTCGCCGCCGGCCTGGACTGGCTCGGCCGAGCCACCGCCGCGGCCGGCATCGAGGCACAGCACTGGTCGGGCGACGACGTCGAGGCGCAGTGCGCCGCGCCCGCGCGGGCCGGAGTGGCGCTGGCCGCCTGGACCATCCACCCGGCCCGGCTGGCGGCCTCGCTCGCCGCGGAGTTCGTCACGGCCGGGGGCGTGTTGTGCCGGCACACCCCCGTGGCCGCGGTCGTGCCGGACGCCACCGGGACCTGGCTGCACCTCGGCGGCGACGCCCGGATGCGGGCCGACCGGGTCGTGGTCTGCACCGGCGGATACACGCCGGCGGTGGCCCTGCCCGACCGGCTATCCGCCCGTACGCTGCATACGTACATGCGAGCCGGGCAGCCGCTGCCCGAACCGGACGCGCAGGCCCTCGGCGGCGAGCGCCTGTTCCTGGCCGCACCCGGCCCCGGCATGCCGTACTGGCGCACCCACGACCGCCGGCTGCTCTTCGGCGCCGCCGACGTCAGAGGTGTGTCGCCCGGAGAGGACGCCGACGCACTGCCCGATGGCCACCGTGCGGTCGATCGGCTGCTGCGCCGACGGCTGCCGGCCGCAGCCGGACACACACCCACCCACCGTTGGGGCGGCCCGATCCACGTAACCCGCACCGAAGTGCCCCACCTGGCCCGGTCTGCCGTAAGCGACCGCGTCGTGTACGCGGTGGGATTCTCCGGCAGCGGAGTGGCGCTCGCCCTGTCGGCCGGCCCCCTCGTACGGGATCTCGTCCTCGGCCCGGCCGCCGCCGACCCGGAGGCCGTCACGCTGCGCCGTGCGATGCAGGCCACCAGACTGCCGTGGCGCGGTCTGCTCACCACGGTGCCCCCGGTCGTCGCGCACCTGCTGCGCGGCCTACAGCCCTGGCGCTGACCGCGGACGCCACACCATTGGCCGCCCGCTGGGCAGCTGGCCCGCAGCCCACCGGGTCAGGTCGTCATGAGGTGTTGCCGTTCGCTCTGCAGCGCGCCCCAGCGGGTGCGGGCCGCCTCGGCGCGCAGGGCGACATCCCGGCGTACCCCGGTGACGAGCTGGAGCGACGCGTCCGCGTCGCGGCTCGCCCGGTTGAGCTGCTCCCGAATGAGCATGTTCGAGAAGAACACCGCCTGCATGCCGTCCGGCCGCGCGATCCCGCGCGGGACGTTGCCCAGCGGCTGGGCCAGACCCACGTCGGTCAGCTCGATGTGCAGCACGGCCAGGCAGCGGTCGGCGCTCGACGCCGCCCAGCCCACACCGTCGAGCCAGTTCGGCCTGCCCACGGTCAGTGCCCCGCCGAGCAGGTTGTCGGTCGTCTGGCGGCTGGACGCCAGACCGAGCTGACGTCGCAGCTCGCCCAGGGCGCCGAGCGCGGCCTCGGCCGCCATACCCGCCTCGTGGAGTTCGCGCAGCTCCGCCTCGACCCGGCCGCGCTCCTCGGCCAGCGCCAGCAGGCGGGCGACCTGGGGACCGCCGCTGCTGAGCAGGTGGCGCTCCTTGTCGTTGACCGCCGCGGCGAACCGGGCCGGCACATCGGCCAGGGCAGTCAGCCGAGCCTCGACCGCCTCGCGTTCCGCCTGGATCGCGGCCAGTCGGCTCTCCCCGTCGGCGACCCGGTAGCCGGCCGCGTCCGCCTCCGCCCGCTCACGGGACACCTCCTCGGCGTGCGCGCCGCGCAATGCGGCCAGGACCCGGGACAGCGAAACGCTCTCCAGCCGCTCCACGTCGCGGAGCTCGCCGGCCCAGCTCTGTCGCAGCTCGGCCACGGCGGCCGCGAGCTCGGCGTGACGCCGGTTCAGCTCGGCGCGCCGGCCCCTGAGCGACTCGGCCTCCCGGAGCAGCCCGGCAAGCTCGGCGAGACGCGATTCGATGTTCTCGATCATGCCCTTATCTGAGCAGGTCAGGGCAAGTAAACGTGCAGCGGGACGGCGCTGGACTATCCGTTGATGTAGGCGAAGAAGAACCACTTCGTGGAGTTGGCGCCGCTGGAGGAGGTGCCGCCGGCCCGGCACCGCTACGTCCTGAGCCTGGCACCGGACGGCGAACGGCCCGACGATGTGCCGGCCGGCTACCTGGACTTCGTCACCGAGGCGCTGCGCCACCCGGAGGACGCCCCGGCCTACGCGCCGGTCCGTGAGCACGACCCGGCCGACACCGACGGTACGAGCTACGCGCAGTGGGGGGAGATCGCGCTGGGCGTTGCGGCCTCGCTGAACCTGCGGGCGGGTGACCGCCTGCTGATCGACGCGTCCCAGGGGGAGGAGCCCGTGGGCTGGCTGCTGGCGCCGCTGTCGGCGGGCGCGTCGATCGTGCTCTGCGCCAACCTGGATCGCGACGCACTCGACGACCGATCGCCGCCGAGGGGATCACCCGCGTCCTGTGACCCGCTAAGCCCGGACGGGACGCCGTCGGCAGCGGAGTCGGCGCCCGAGGCGACAGCTGAAACCCGCGCCCGGCATGGAATCGCCATCCTGCGTACGCGCCGCGGACAGTAAGGTGGCGGCATGTCAGCGGCGCGGGTCCTGCTGGTCTTCGGACGCGGCGTCGTCCGCACGGCGGATGCCTGGGAGCTCACCCCGAGCAGCGCCGCCCGGGTGGACGCGGTCGTGCGATACATCGCCTCCCATGCCTCGCCGGTCTTGCCGGACCTATCCCGGCCTCGCGTCATATTCAGCGGCGGCTGGCCGGAGGCGAGCACCGGCGCCGCGCCGCCGCCGGCCGGGGAACGCGAGGGCGACCTGATGCTGCGTGCCGCCCGGGCCGCCGGCCTTCACGAGCATGCCGATCTGTACGCCGAGACCCGCTCGCGTAGCACTCTGGAGAACCTGCTGCACACCGTCGAGGACGAGCTGCTGGCCGGACGCGCGTTCGGCCCCGCGTACCCCCTCGGCCTGGTGTCGCACGCCTGGCACCTGCCGCGGGTCCGCTTCCTCGCCGGCAAGGTGCTCCGCCTGCGCGGCGCGGCGCTGGTCGACGTGCCGGCGACCGGCGGCGAGGACTACGGCGACCGGGGCCTGCTGCTGGCGGCCCGTCTCGGTTTCCTGGGCGCCACGCGCGGCGACGCACTGCTGCGCCGAGAGCGCCGGATGGTCGCCGTGGCCCGCCTCACTCGGCAGGTGCGTTGACGCCCCCGACCGGGTAAGAGGCTGTCCACCGACGACAGCTGGAGGCAACGTGAGCACGATCGTCCTTTTGCCGGTCTACCGCCCGGGGCAGCGGTTGCTGTCCCTGATCACCGACTTGCTGGAGGACGGCCGGGACCCGATCGGTGTGGTGGTCGTCGACGACGGCAGCGGGCCGTCCGCCGACGCCGTGCTGGCGGCCGTGCGCGGTCTCGGTTGCACCGTGCTGCGCCGCCCCCGCAACCAGGGCAAAGGCGTTGCCCTCAAGTGCGGCCTTCGCCACGCGACCGCCGCCCACCCCGGTGCCGACGTGGTGACCGCCGACGGCGACGGACAGCACCGCGCCGCCGACGTCCGCGCCGTGTTCGAGCGCTCCGGCCGCGGCCGGGTCGTGCTCGGCGTGCGGCGCCTCGACCGGATGCCGCTGCGCAGCCGCGTCGGCAACGTCGTCATCGACCTGCTGTTCCGGCGGGTCACCGGACGTGCGGTCGCCGATACCCAGACCGGGCTGCGTGCGTACCCCGCAGACCTGCTCACCTGGCTGTGCACGCTTCCCGGCGAGCGGTTCGAGTACGAGATGAACGTGTTGCTCGCGGTCGCCAGCCGCGACGTGTGCATCGAGGAGGTGCCGATCCCGGCCACCTATCTGGACGGCAACGCGGCGTCGAACTTCGGCAGCCTCGCCGACTCGGCGCGCGTCCTGCGCAGCCTGGTCCGGCACGCCACACCGCAACTGTGACGTCGTCAGGCGTCACGACGGCCGGCGGTCTGGCGAAGCCGTCCGCGCCGTTCATCGAGTGGCCGGTCGGGGTTGTCACCCGCAACGTTCTGCCTACTTGTGCAGTTGCGAAAGTCTTCAAGTCGAACCGCTTACATCTCTACTTTGGCAAGCCACCACCTAACCGTGCCGGACAGCATGTGCGTTCCGTTTTCGCCCACCGCAACCATCCTCGAGGCATCACGACACACGAGCCCCGAGGAGTCGGACATGGCGGAAATGGATGTGGCACTCAAGGACGCGATGCAGATCGACGGTGCCATGGGAGCGGCGCTCGTCGATCACACCAGCGGCATGGCGCTGGGTACCGTCGGCGGCGGCAAGGACCTTGACCTGACGGTTGCCGCGGCGGGCAACACGGACGTGATGCGCGCGAAGCTACGCGCTATGGAGATGCTCAGCCTCACCGAGAAGGTCGAGGACATTCTGATCACCCTGGACAGCCAATATCATCTGATCCGGCCCTTGAACAACCGATCCGGCAAGGGTCTGTTCCTCTATCTGGTCCTGAACAAGGACCGGGCGAATCTGGCCATGGCCCGCCATCAACTGCGCGCGATCGAACGCCTGCTCGACGTTTGAGCACGCGCCACGCAGGGCTGTCGATGACCTCAGGCGAAGTAGCGTAGCCACACGTAGAGCCACGCGACGACCGTGGTCAGGATCGTGGTGACGATGCCGAACTTGGTGAACTCCCAGAAGCTGATCGGCTGGCCCTGGCGAGCGGCGATGCCGAGCACGACGATGTTCGCGCTCGCCGCCACGGCGGTGCCGTTGCCGCCGAAGTCGGCGCCGAGTGCGAAGGACCACCAGAGCGCGTCGCCGGTGGCCGGGTCGGGTGCCTTCGCGACGATGTCCTCCACGATCGGAGCCATGGTCGCCGTGTAGGGGATGTTGTCGAAGAATGCGCCCAGCACGGCCGAGCCGAACAGCAGCGCGGTGGCCGCGCCGAGGTAGTTGTCGCCCGTGGTGTCCACCGCCCAGGTGCCCAGTGTGCTGATCACGCCGGTCTCCACCAGGCCGCCGACCATGACGAACAGGCCCATGAAGAACACAAGCGTCGGCCATTCCACGTCGCCCAGGTACTGCGCCGCGGTGGTGCCCGACACGAGCACCATGACGCCGGCGCCGAGTAGCGCCACGACGGCGGGTTCGATGTGCAGCGTCGCGTGCAGCGCGAACGCGAGGATGACCACGCCGAGCACGACCAGGCAGCGGGCGAGCAGCTTCGGGCTGGTGATGAAGGAGCGTTCGTCCAGCGCCAGGATCTCGTCGACCCGGTCCGGGTGGTAGGTGAAGGAACGCCGGAACATCACCCGGGCCGCCAGCGCGAACACGACAAGCGCGATGGTGGCCGCCGGTGCCATGTGGACGAGGAACTCGTTGAACGTCAGCCCGGCGCGGCTCGCGATGATGATGTTGGGCGGGTCACCGATGAGGGTGGCCGCGCCGCCGATGTTCGAGGCCAGGACCTCGGCGATGAGGTACGGCACCGGCGAGTACCCCAGTCGTCGGCACATCAGGATGGTCACGGGTGCCACGAGCATGACCGTCGTGACGTTGTCCAGGAAGGCCGAGATCACGGCGGTGATGACGATCAACAGCACCAGCATCCGGTACGGGCGCCCGCCCGATCTCTTGACCACCCAGATCGACAGGTACTCGAAGACGCCGGTCTGCCGGACTACGCCCACGATGATCATCATGCCGAGGAGCAGGAAGATGACGTTCCAGTCGATCCCGGCGTGCGCGGAGTAGAAGATGTGCTCGCCCGGCACGATCCGCAGTGCCGCGATGAGTCCCGCGGCGACCAGCACGACGGCGACCCGGTCGAACCGTTCGGTGGCGATGAGTAAGAAGGCCACGGCGAAGACGGCACATGCCACTACCGCCGCCATGACAGCTCCCCCTGGTTCCTGGTCCGGGTTCAGGCGCTGTCGGCGTGCGCGCCGGTGAGCAGGTCGCTCAGTGCGGCGATGCCGTCGGGGTCGCCGACGGCGACGACGATGTCGTCGTGGCACAGCACGTAGCCGGGATCCGGGGCGGCGACGACGTCCCGGTCGTGGATGACGGCCACGATCGACGTGCCCGTGAGGGCGTCGGCCCGGGTGTCCGGCAGCGGCCTGCCGTCGTACGGCGATCCGGCCGGCAGCCTGATCCGGGCCGCGGTGATGCCGTTGATCCGCCGCTCGAGCGCGCTGACGTGGTCGATCGTGACCGTGGCGTCGAGCAGGTCGGAGATCTGGTGCGCCTCGTCACGGCGCAGGGGCACGGTGCACGCGGCCTGTTCCGGGTCGGCGAGGTCGTAGACGACGATGTCGCGCCGGCCGGTGAGGTGAGCGATGACGCCGAGGCGTTGCCCGGCCGTGGTGGCGAGGGTGTGGCTGACGCCGATGCCCGGCAGTGGGGTTCGTTCGATGGTCATGATGGTGTTCCGATCGGGTCGGGGCTCGCGGTGGGCGAGCGGTGACGGCGGACGGACGCCCGACGGCGGTGTTCCCGGACGGCCGGCACGGCGCCGCCGCCGGTGGCGGGGTGGTGCGGTGGATCGGGATTGCCGGTCTCGCCGTGCCAGCCGGCGAGGCGTCCGGCACGGCCGACGGCGCGCAGCCGCCGTTCCGCGGCTTCCCGGGTGTGCTGGGTGGCGATCAGCAGCAGCTCGTCGCCGGCACGCAGGTAGGTGTCGCGGTCCGGTACGAGCGAGATCCCGTCGCGGACGATGAGCATGATCGCGGCGGGTGCGGGCAGCCGCAGCTCGAAGACCGCGACCCGGTGCAGCCTCGACCCCGGCGGGATGGAGATGGTGAGTAGTTCGGCGTCGAGGATGTCGAGCGGTGCGGTCTCCACCTGGATCTCGCGTAACGGTTCGGGCCGGGTGAGCCGCAACCGGCGCGCCAGGAACGGCAGGGTAGGACCCTGTACGAGGGTGAAGATGACCACCATCACGAAGACGATGTCGAGCAGTTCCTGGCTGCCGGGCACACCCGCGACGACGGGGAAGGTGGCCAGCACGATCGGGACCGCGCCGCGCAGCCCGGCCCAGGAGATGAACGCCTGTTCGCGCCACGGCATGCGCAGCGGCAGCAGGCATGCCACTACCGAGGCCGGCCGGGCCAGCAGCAGCAGGACCAGCCCGACCGCGACCGCGGGCAGCACCGCGGCGGGCAGATCACCGGGGTCGACGAGCAGGCCGAGCATGACGAACAGGCCGATCTGGGCCAGCCACCCGGCACCCTCGGCGAACGACCGGGTGGCGCCACGGTGCGGCAGTTCGGCGTTGCCGAGTACCAGCCCGGCCAGGTACGCGGCGATGATCCCGCTGGCGTTGATCGCGCCGGCCGCGGCGAACGCGAGGATGCCCAGTCCGACGGTGGCCAGCGGATACAGGCCGGTGGCCGGAAGCGCGACATGCCGCAGTGCCAGGGCGCCCAGCCAGCCGGCCAGCAGACCGGCGCCGGCACCGACCGCCAGTTGGTAGCCGACGTTGCCCAGGATGGCGGCCGGGCCGGGCAGGTCCGCGACCGCGGTGCTGAAGACCAGGACCAGGATGATCGTCGGGGCGTCGTTGAAACCCGACTCGGCCTCCACCAGCCCGGTCACCCTGCGTGGCAACGGCAGGGCCCGCAGCACCGCGAACACCGCCGCGGCGTCGGTCGACGACACGATCGCGGCGAGCAGCAGCGCGAGGTGCCAGTCCATGCCGAGCAGCAGATGCGCGCCGGCCGCCGTGACCACCACCGAGATCGCCACCCCCGCCGTGGCCAGCGCACCGGCCGGCAGCAGAAGGCGCTTGACGTCCGCCCACCGGGTGCTCAGACCGCCGTCGACGAGGATGACGCCCAGCGCCGCCGTGCCGACGGTCTGCGCGAGCTGCGCGTCGTCGAAACGCAGACCGAGAACGTCCTCGCCGAGGATCACACCGACGGCGAGGAACAGCAGCAGGCTGGGCAGCCCGAGCCGGTTCGCGGTCCGGGCGCCGGCGATGCTGGCCAGCAGCGCTATACCGCTGACCAGCAACACCACGTACAGCTGCGACAAGGTCATCGCATCGTCCTCGCGGTACCGGCCGGACCCGGCGGCGCCGGCGGGGCGCACCCGGACGTCTGCCGGTGGGAACCGGTGGTGCTCCGGGAACGCGAGATCATCGAACGCCTCCCCGAGGGTCCGTCCGGGTGAGATCAAGCCTCCAGGCTCGCCGACACCACGCGTGCTCACCATCCGTGCTGACACCCATTTCGCCGGGTGGGTCGTCCCGGGCCGATCACTGCCACCACCTGCGGTGGGGGTCAGCCCGGATGGACAGGACCGCAGGATCGCGCGCACGATGAGTAACCGACGCCGTCACGGCAGTCCGGCCGACGCCTGGAGGTCACCACCCGTGTCGCTGTTCTGGCGCATCTTCACGCTGAACGCCGCGGTCCTCATCGCCGCCACGGTGCTGCTGTTACTCGGGCCCGTCACCGTCTCCACGCCGGTGCTGCTCACCGAAGCGGCGGTGCTCAGCGCCGGGCTGGGCGCCATGCTGGCCGCCAACGCGGTCCTGCTGCGCATCGGCCTCAGCCCACTCGCCCGGCTCACCCGCACCATGACCACCATCGACCTGCTGCGCCCCGGGCACCGGCTCACGGTCACCGGCCGGGCCGGCATCGCCGACCTCATCCGCACCTTCAACGCCATGCTGGACCGGCTGGAGAACGAACGCGCCACCAGCACCGCCCGGGCACTGTCCGCGCAGGAGGCCGAACGCGCCCGCATCGCCCAGGAACTGCACGACGAGATCGGGCAGACCCTCACCGCGGTACTGCTGGAACTCAAGCGGGTGGCCGGCCACGCACCCCAACCGGTACGCGACGAACTGCACCAGGTGCAGGAGACGACCCGCAACAGCCTCGACGAGATCCGCCGCATCGCCCGCCGGCTCCGCCCCGGAGTCCTGGAGGAACTCGGCCTGAACAGCGCCCTGAAGGCGCTGGCAACGGAGTTCTCCACCGCCGGGATCACCGTGCACCACTCGCTCGCCACGGACCTCCCGAACCTCGGCAAGGAGGTCGAACTCGTGCTGTACCGCGTCGCGCAGGAGAGCCTCACCAACGTCGCCCGGCACTCCCACGCCCACCGCGTCGACCTGACGCTGAGCCGTACCGCCGGCGCCGTCGAACTGCGGATCCGCGACGACGGCACCGGGCTGGGCGGGGCCGCCGAAGGAGCCGGAATCCGAGGCATGCGCGAACGGGCCGTGCTGATCGGCGCCGACCTGACGCCGGCTCCCGGCGGCGACGGCGGCACCGAGATACGCCTGCGCGTTCCCGTCCGAGACCAGAGCGGATGACCATGCCACAGCCGACCCGCATCCTGCTGGCGGACGACCACGCCCTCGTGCGCCGCGGCATACGCCTGATCCTCGACAACGAACCGGACCTGGCCGTCATCGCCGAGGCCACCGACGGCGCCGAGGCGATCGAGTTTGCCCGCGCGGAAGAACCCGACCTGGCGATCCTGGACATCGCGATGCCACGGCTCACCGGCCTGCAAGCCGCCCGGGAACTCACCCGCACGCTGCCGGGCCTGCGAGTGCTGTTCCTCACCATGTACGACAACGAGCAGTACTTCTTCGAAGCACTACGGGTCGGAGCCGCGGGCTACGTCCTCAAGTCCGTCGCCGACCGCGACCTGGTCGAGGCCTGCCGGGCAGCGATGCGCGACGAACCGTTCCTCTACCCCGGGGCCGTGACGGCCCTGATCCGCACCTACCTCGAACGGGCCCGCGACGGTGAAACACCGCCCGCCCGGACCATCACCGACCGCGAGGAAGAGGTGCTGAAACTGGTGGCCGAGGGCCACTCCACCAAACAGATCGCGGAACTGCTGTTCATCAGCGTCAAGACCGTGGAGCGACACCGCTCGAACATCCTGCAGAAGCTCGGCCTCCGCGACCGCCTGGAACTCACCCGCTACGCCATCCGGGTCGGCCTCATCGAACCCTGACGCCGCCGTACGGGCGCGGGGTCCGGCGGTGATCTACTTTCGGTCGGATGACCGGCCCGATCCCCGCCCATGGCCGGCGCGGGCTGTGTCAGTGTGGCAGGCGGCCGGGCGCTTCGGCAGACTTGAGCCATGAGACCCAGCCGCCGGGATGTCACGGCGCTGGTCGCGGCCGCCGGCGTCGTCGCCGCCGCGGTCTGGTTCATCAGCCGCATTCATGCGGCACCGGACAAGCAGGACCGGGCGCTGATCGCCGGGATCGTCCAGGGCGAGCTTGCGCCGGTCGGCGTCGCCCTGGTGCTGTTGCCGCTGCTGGCGACCTGGTGGCTCCGGGGACGCGCGTCCCCGGACGGCGACGCTCCGGCCCGCCGCCGCTCGCTGCGGTTCGCCGCCCGCTATCGCGCGTCCGTCAGGGCTGCGACCCGCGACATCGACCTGCGCGGGCTGGTGAGCCCGCCGGAGGTCCCGGTCGAGATGGACGCGGTGTTCATCGACGTCGCGGTGGCGGCCCGGGCGGCCCGAGACGTGTCGCCCGGGGTGCTGAGCAATGGCGCCGGGCAAGATCCGAACCGTCACTCCATATGGGAGTTCATCGGGCAGCCGAGGCCCGCGGTGCTCGCGTTGGTCGGCGGGCCGGGCACGGGCAAGAGCACCCTGCTGCGGCACATCGCCCGCGCGCTGGCCGGCTCGCGGCGCCGCCGGCATCGGCGCCGGACGCCCGTGCTGCTGGAGCTGCGCCGCCACGCACCGGACATCGTGGCCGATCGCCGGGCGCCGCTGTGGCGGATCTGGCGGTTGAGCCTGGGTGAGGACCTGGCCGGGCAGGAGCCGCAGAGCTGGCTGCGCCGCCGCCTGGAGCGCGGCGACTGCGTCGTCCTGCTCGACGGTCTGGACGAGGTGCCGTCCCCGGAAGACGACGAGCTGATCCGGGACTGGATCGTCGATCAGATCACCCGGTACCCGGACAACGACTACCTCATCACGTCCCGGCCGCATGACTACACGGCGGCGCCGATCCGGTCGGCGACCACGCTGGAGCCCCGCAATCTCACCGACGGCCAGGTCGGGGACTTCGTGTCGGCCATGTACCGGGCGCTGCCGCCACGCGCGGGCACGCCGCAGGCCGCGGCCGGTGATCTGCTCGCCCGCCTGCGCACCCGGCCGGAACTGGCCGGGTTCACCGCCAATCCGCTGCTGCTGACGATGATGGTGCTGGCCCATCGCGGCGGCGGATCGCTGCCGGACAGCCGGGCGATGCTGTACGCCGACGTGTGCTCCGGCGTGCTCGCCCGGCGGTCGAACTCGCACCGCTGGGGCACCGACCTGCCCGCGGAGACGAAGCAGCGGGTGCTGGGGACGCTGGCATACGCCATGATGCGGGCCTACGCCAACGAGCAGCCGGCCGCCGAGGTCATCCCGGTGATCCGGTCGGCGCTGCACGGCGCCGACCACGCCACCGCGGAGCGGTTCGTCGCGGACGTCAGCGCCAACGGGCTGCTCGTGGAGATCCGTCGCGGCCGCTACGCGTTCGCGCACCGCAGCTTCCAGGAATATCTGGCGGCCCGCCACATCGCCGACCACGATCTGCGGCCGGCCCTTGCCGGCACGGTCGGCGACAGTTGGTGGCGCGAGACCCAATTGCTGTACGCGGCGAGCGCCGAGCCGGACACCGTGGTGCGTACCTGCCTCGACGGCGGCGGCCCGGGGGCGCTGAGCCTGGCCATGGAATGCGCGTCCGGCAGCACCGTCCTGGACCCCGGGCTGCGCCGGCGGCTGGCCGACGCGGTGGCGGACGCGCTGCGGCGCGATGCCGACCCGCACCACCGCGGCGCGATCATCAGGATGCTGCTCGATCAGGGCGTCGGGCCGCTGCTGCCGGCGGCCGACGGCCACCGGGTCGGCGCGCGTCCGGTACCGCAACGGGTCTACCGGTTGTTCGTCGATGACACCGGCCGGCCGCCGCCGGACGGCGGGTGGGACGCAGCCGACTCCGCGCGGCCGGCTACCGGTGTCTGGCCGGACGACGCCGCCGCGTTCGTGACCTGGCTCAACGCCCTCGAAGGCCCGTCCGGCACCCGGTACGAGCTGAGCACCGCGGCGGACGTGCGGGCCCTGCGCGACGGGCCCGGCGGTGCGGCGTTCGCCCATCACAGCGGCGAGCACCGCTTCTGGGGAACGGCGACGGCCGGCGACACCGAGCTCAGGCGCTGGACCGCCGACGGGGAGCCGGAGGCGCTGCGCGTCTCGACCGAGGAGATGCGTGCCCGGCTCGAGGACGACGGAGAGCTGCTGGACCACCTGCTGAGCGAGCTGACCCGGCTGCACGCACGCGGGCTGTGCCGCGCGATCGCCGGCCTTGACCTGCCGGGGGAGGACGACGACCGCGCGGACTACAGCGAGGAGTACCTGGTTCCGCGCGGCGCCGCCCGGGCGTACACCCGCTGTCTCGTCCGGACCCTGAACGGTCACGCCGGCGCCGAGCAGACCCAGGAGGCGCTGCGCCGGTTTCAGCGCAGCCTCACGCCCGCCGACCTGGCCTCGCTGACGGCCACGCTGACCTCGCCGGCAGCCGCCGACACCCCGTTCGCCGGGCTGCGTGACTGCTTCGACGACCGGCTCGAATTCGACACCGCCCCGGTCGTCAAGCAGGCGCACGACGCGTTCCGCAGGATGCGCCGCGAACAGGGTGCGGCGGTCCGGCGGGCGCACGCGCGCGGCCGCAGCCCGGGCCCGCGGCTCGGCACCGACGAGGAGATCCTGGATCGCTTCATCGACAGCGGAGTGCTCGCCGGCCTGTCGGGCCCGGACTGGCGGATCGGCGGTTGGGGCATCGAGCGTGACTGCCACGGATCGGTCAGCTCGGTGCTCGGCGACGCGATGGCGGCCGTGCTCACCTTCGACCTGACGGTCACCATGAGCCTGCCCATCAGGCCCAGCCCGCCGCGGGAGGCGTTCGCGATGGCCACGCTGCCGCTGTCGGGCGAACCCGCGGCGCTCGACCTGCTGTCGTTGGCCGGCACCCTGCAAACCGTCGAGGACCAGCTGGAACGCTGCGATGTACCGGTGTTGCGACCGCTGGGCCGGCAGATGGCCCGGGCGGCGGAACCGATCGTCGCCCGCGGGGAGCGGCCCACCCGGACCGGGACCGCGATGGCCCGGCTGTGTGCCCTGGCCATCGCCGCCGAGGCCGGGAGCCGGCAGCTGCCCCAGGTCGCCGAGGCCTGCACAACGATCGCCGCGGGGGTCACCGTGTTGCGGATGCGGGCCACCGGAGCGGCGGCCACCGACGTCCTCATGCTCACCGCCGTGTGATCGCACCCGCGCGAAGAACCTCAACGGCACGCTGCTGCGCGAGCCGCCGCCTGCACACCGAACCCCATCTGACCGCCGCGATGACACCGGCCACTTCAGTGACGCCGTGGTGCTGCCGCGCGATGCCGCCCCTCGTTCGGGCCGCGCGTATGCGTTAAGTCGGCGGCGTAAGCCGTCGATAGTGCAGGTGGAGACCGCCAGGCTAGAGAGGTCGGCTGATGCGCACCGTCCACGGATCGACGTCTGCACCACCGGTTGCCGGCCCCGCGATCGGCGCGATACTGGCTGGGCGACTCGTGCAACCGCTGTTCCAGCCGATCGTCGACCTGTCGACCCGCGCGGTCATGGGGCTGGAGGCGCTCGCGCGCGGGCCGGCCGGCACCGCTCTGGAGTTCCCGGACCGGTTGTTCGCCGCGGCCCACGCCGCGGGCCGGCTCGGCGAGCTCGACATGCTCTGCTCCGAACGGGCTCTCGAGTGCGCCGTGGCCGCGGCGGTCCCGCCCCCGCTGTTGTTCGTCAACGCCGAGCCCGCGGTCATGAACCAGCCGCTGTCGCCCCGGCTCATCGAACTGATCGACCGCGGGCTGCCGTTCCGGGAGATCGTCGAATACACCGAACGCGCGCTGCCGGCGCTGCCCGGCAGCGCGATGCGCATCGCCGGACTGGCCCAGGAGTGGGGCAACGGGCTCGCGCTCGACGATGTCGGCGTGGATCCGATGTCCCTGGCCTTCCTCCCGATCCTCGAACCCGAGGTGATCAAGCTCGACATGAGCCTGATCCGCGATCCGCACACCGCCCACGCCGGGGCGGTCTGCGCCCTGGTACGCGCGGAGGCGAAACGCACCAACGCGGTGGTGATCGCCGAGGGCATCGAGACCGAGGAGGATCTGCACACCGCCCGTCGCCTCGGTGCGCGCTGGGGGCAGGGGTGGCTGTTCGGCCGCCCGGCGAGGATCGACCACGTCGACCACCAGTACGACCCGGAGGCGGCGCGCGCCCTGCGGCCGCCGCGGCCCGGCTTCCACCAGCCGGCCGGCACCCCGTTCGAGGTCGCCGCGCGGCACCGGCCGGCGTCGCCCGGCACTGCCGACGCCCTCGCGGCGGCGTCGGCCCGGCTGCGTGACCTCATCGCCGACGACGATGTGTCGATCGTCGTGGCGTCCAGCCCCGACGCCGGCCTGGCCGGGATCACCGTCACGCCGCAGGAACTGGCCGGCCGGGCCCGATCGGTCATCCTGCTCGACAACCCGATCCCGGACGAGTTCGCGGCGGCGGTGATCGGGCCCGGCTACGGGTACGCGATGTGCGTCCGCGCGGCGGACGCCGTCGAGCTGGTGACCCTCGACGACCTTCCCGCGGTCGCGGCCGTCACCCGGGTACTCCTGAACCGTCAGGGATAGTCCGTCGCGGGCCGACCAGGGTGCCCGACCGGGATCCTCGCTGTCACATACGGCACACGACACGCGGTCTAAGGCGCTACCGGGCGCGGCCGATTGTCTGGACGGTGGTGCGGCGTTGCGGCACCGGGCTGAAGGAGTTGCCATGGGTTCGAGCTCTGGGCTCCCCGTACCCATCGATCAGTTCGGCACTCTGAAGCACCTGGGCCTGCGCCTGCGCCGGCTATACGGCGAGGGCCGGTACGAGGAGGTCCTCGAGCTCGCCGACGAGTACCTGTGGATCGCGGAGGCGTTCGGCGACCGGGAGTCGGCCCGTTCCGTGGTGCAGTCCTACTCGTACGCGCTGACCGAGCTGGGCCGCTACGCCGAGGCGGAAGCCATGTCGTGGGACCTGCTTCGCCGGGCCGTCTCCCGGGTCGGGCAGGCGAAGGCCAACGCCGACATGGCCGACGTGATGTCGCGCATGGGGCGCCTGGAGGAAGGGCTGCACAAGCTGGCGGCGGCCATGACCGTCCTGGAGAGCTGCCCGCGCGACAGCTGGTACTACGCCGCCATGTCGTCCGTCGCCGAGGCCGCCCGCTGGGCCGAGCTGTATGAGCTGGCCGACCACGCCACCACCGCCGAGCCGCGGCCGGACACCATCGAGCACAGCCGGCGGGTCATCCGCGACCTGCAGCGCGCCGAGGCGCTGCTGGAGTGGGGTCTGCGCCTGGACCACGTGGGCCGGCTGGAGGAGGCCGGCGTCCGGTTCCGGGACGTGATCGCGCTGACCCGGCCGTGGCTGGACGCCGACGCGGATCCGGACTCCCTGCTCGGCTCGGACCAGGCGATGCTGGGGGCGCTGCTGGCGTGTGGGCTGGCCAAGACGGGAGCCGCCGAGGAGGCTCGCGCCCTGGCGGTCGCGGTGATCCCGGACCTGCACGCCGACGGGCGGCTCTTCGACGCCAGGCTCGCCCACCTCGCCTACGGGGTGGCGTTGCGCAGCATCGGCGAGTACGACGCGGCCGCGCGGGAGCTGATCGCGGCCGAGCAGCTGTGCGCGCTGGCCGGTGCGGTGCGGCACCGCCTGATCTTCCAGTTCGAGCTGGCCCTGGTCGCCGCGCAGTCCGAGCCCAGTCAGGCCACCCGGCACCTGATGGCGGGGTTGCGGGCGCACGCGGAGCAGCTGTGGCAGCTGCGGCTGGACCGGGTGGCCATGCTGCGGCAGGCCAGCCGCCGGGTCCAGCTCGAGGCCGACCACGCGTCCGCCGACACGGCGGCCCAGACAGACCCGCTGACCAGGCTGGCGAACCGGCGCGGGTTCGACCGGAGGATGGCGAACCTGACCGGCGACGCACGGACGGTCAATGAGCAGGTGTGCCTGCTGCTGGTCGACCTGGACAACTTCAAACAGATCAACGACGGTTTCTCGCACGGCGTCGGCGACGCCGTGCTGCGAGAGATCGGCCACATCCTGCGTACGGAATGCCGGGCCTCGGACCTGCCCGCCCGCTTCGGCGGGGACGAGTTCGGGGTCTTCCTCGCCGCCGACCCGGCCACGGCCGCGCGGATCGCGGCGCGGATGCGTACCGTCATCCGCGGTCACGACTGGCACAGGATCGCCCTGGGGCTGCGTGTCACGGTCAGCATGGGCCTCGCGCAGCTGCAGCCCGCGATGACGAGCGAGGACTGGTTCGACGCCGCCGACAAACACCTCTACCTGGCAAAGCGCGCCGGCCGAGACCGCCTCGCCGCGTAGCGTCGAGGCTTTTCGCCGGCGGTGCCCGTCCTATGTGTCTGCTCGATCCTCGCTATCCGCGAACCGGTAGGTCCAAGGATGGTCGGCTCCGCCGCCGTCCTGATCCGACAGGCGATAGACAGACCAGGTTTCGCCACCGAATACACCCGTGCGAAGACCGGCGGGCGGCCGACCATCTGCAACTAGTTCGCATGCTCCTTCGGCTCGCTTACCGCGGCATGCGTCAGGTTGTCAAGACCACAGTCTTGCCGTCTGTGCAGGTAGTCGGCCGCTGCCCTATAGTCACTGCGCTCGATCGAAGATGGGGAGAGATATGAGGCGCACGACGATGCGGGGGTACGCCGTCGCGGGGCTGCTGGGGCTCGTGCCCTTCACTGCGGTGTGGCCCGCGGGCCCGGTGGCCGCCGCCACGGTGGGCGTCACGGCGACCGTGGCCGACGGGACGCTCGATGTCAGCTCCGACGGCGCGAACAGTGACGACATCACTGTCTCGGGGCCGGTGACGGACGCTGCCGGCTCGTGGGTGACCGTCGAGTCGCGCCACGGGATCTTGCCGCAGGCCGGGTGCCAGGTGACGGACCCGCGACATGTCAGGTGCGGCACGGATGCGTTCACGCGGATCGTCGTCTCGTCCGGGGACGGCGCCGACAGGGTGACCGTGGAGACGAACATGCCCACCGTCGTGCATGGCGGTGACGGCTCGGACGGCCTGTTCGACCGGGCCGGCAACAACGAGCTGTGGGGCGATGGCGGCCCGGACACACTCTATGGCGGTGCGGGCAACGACAGCCTCTACGGCGGCGACGACTACGACGCGCTCTACGGAAATGCCGGCGATGACGTGATGGACGGCGGCCGGGGCGGGGACTTCTTCTACGCCGATGCCGGTCAGGACGGTGCCGACGTGATGCGGGGCGGAGCGGACGCCGACGATCTCGTCGACTACTCCCGCCGTTCCGCGTCGGTCACGGTCACCCTGGACGGCGTCGCCAACGACGGAGCCGCGGGGGAGAACGATCTGGTCGGCGCCGACGTCGACTACATCTGGGGCGGCCAGGGCGACGATCGACTGATCGGTAACGACCGTACCAACTGGATCAGCGGGAGATTCGGCAACGATCACGTCGAAGGCCTCGGCGGCGATGACATCGTGTGGGGTGGCAACGGCGACGACCACGTCGACGGTGGCGACGGCGACGACGGTGTGCATGGCGGCTACGGCAAGGATGTCGTGCTGGGCGGCGCCGGAAACGACCGGCTCACTCCCGGTGACTACGAGACCGGATCGCCGGACACCTCCGTCGACGTCTACAACGGCGGTCCGGGCACCGATGTCCTCGACTACGCCTCGTCTCCCCGCGGGGTGACGGTGCGTCTGGACGGCGTTGCCAACGATGGCACGTCGGGCGAGACGGACAACGCCCTCGAACTCGAGAACCTCGAGGGGAGCCGGGCGGGCGACACCCTGATCGGTGACGGCGGCGCCAACCGGATCAAGGGCGCCGGCGGTGACGACGTCATCGACGGCGGATCGGGAAGCGACGTCCTCAACGGCGGCGATGGTCGTGACCAGCTGCGCGCCGTCGACGGCGTGGGCAACCAGGACCGCGTCGACGGCGGATCCCGCGAGAACACCGAGAAAGACAACGACGGCTGCGAAGTCGACCCTGACGACGTCGTCTCCAACTGCGCTCAGCAGAGCATCAAACACCCGTAGGCCGACCGTGACGTGGACCCCGCGTAGGGGTCCACGTCGGTGCGGTCAGCCAGGAAGCGCAGACGGCGCGCAGCTGTGCGCCGTCCTCGCGTGGGTGCAGGCGAACCACGCGTACGGCATGTGGAGCACCTGGTCGGCGATCCGCTGCCGGCGTAGCCGCATCGCATCGGGTGTCCGGTCGGCTGCTCTGCGCCGGTTGTCCGGGCCGCACCTCAGGGTCTGCGCGGACCTGCACACGGCCCGGACCGTGGCCCGGCGCCGGGGCCCCGAGCCGGGGCGTCACTCTCGATCTGGTTGATCATTCTTGGAAAGATCCACAGGTTTGTCGGCGGTCGACCCGACCGCCCGGCCTGTGCTGTGAAGTCACGGAGGTACGAGGCTCTTGTTGTTCTCGCGACGGGTGGGGCACCGACGCCCATCCATGATCGCCATGTCCGCGGCGGCATTGCTCGTGGTCACGCTGGCGGTTCCCGCCGGCGTGCAGGCCGCGCGGGACGGCGGTACGCAATCTCAGACGTACCTGGTGGAGCTCGCCGGGGTGCCGCTGGCCTCGTACGAGGGTGGCGTCAGCGGAATCCCGGCCACCAAGCCCGACGAGGGCGAGCGGCTCGACTCGGACACCTGGAACTACCGCGCGTACCGGGAGCACCTGCGGGCCCGGCGTGACGCGGTGACCGACAAGGCCGGGCTGGGGAAGAAGGTCGTCGCCGACTACGACACCGTCTTCAACGGCTTCGCCGCGACGCTGACCGCCCAGCAGGCCGCCAAGCTCGACGACACGCCGGGCGTCGTGCAGGTGTGGCGGAACGAGATCGTACGGGCGCAGTCGGCGCCGCAGCCCGCCGCAGCCCAGCCCGCCTCCGCGCCGGCGGCGCTGGGACTGGACGGCACCGACGGCGTGTGGGCCAAGGAGTTCGGGGGCCGCGCGCATGCGGGCGAGGGCGTCATCGTCGGCGTCATCGACAGCGGAATCTGGCCCGAGAACCCCAGTTTCGCGCCGCTGCCCGAGCCCCGGCCGGACCAGGCCCTCATCGACGCCAAGTGGTCCGGCCGGTGCGACGTGGGCACCGAGGCGCCCGTCGTCTGCTCGAACAAGATCATCGGTGCGCGCTACTACCGCAACGACCCGGAGGTCCCCGACTACGAGGGTGAGTTCACCTCCCCGCGCGACCTGTACGGCCACGGCACGCACGTCGCCGGCACCGCCGCGGGCAATGCGGACGTACCCGTCACCGTCGGCGGGGTGGAGCTGGGCAAGGTGTCCGGCGTCGCCCCGGCGGCCCGGATCGCCGTCTACAAGACGATGTGGCGGATGAACGCGGCGGGCGACATGGGCGCCGGGACCGTCGACCTGATCGCGGCGATCGACGACGCGGTCGCCGACGGCGTGGATGTGATCAACTATTCGATGACCGCGGCGCCAGGCCTCAACCTGCCGATCCAGCGCGCCTTCTTCGAGGCGGCCGCCGCCGGCGTCTACGTCGCCGCCGTGGCGGGCAACGGCAACGGTCTCAGCTCCGTCATGCACGCCGCGCCCTGGACCACCAGCACGGCGGCGGCCTCCTACGGCCTGGCGTCCCGCGCGGTCACCCTGGGCAACGGGAAGTCCTACGACGGCGACGGCTTCGGCCCGGCCCTGCCGTCCGCCGGGCTGGTGGACGCCGCCACCGCGGCGGCTTCCGGCAAGACGGCCGCCGAGGCGGAACTGTGCCTCGCCGGGTCGCTGGACCCGGAGAAGGCTGCCGGCAGGATCGTGTTCTGCGCCACCGGGAAGTCCGACGCGATCAGCAAGAGCGAGGCGGTCAAGAGCGCCGGCGGCGTCGGCATGATTCTCTTCGACAAGAAGAACAACCTGGTCTCCCTGGACGGCTATGCGGTGCCGACTGTGCACATCGGAACCACGGAGGCCCCGGAGATCAAGGCGTACCTCGCGGAGGCGGGCGCGGCGGCCACCGCCGCCTTCGGCCAGAGCCGGGTGGACGCCGGCCGCGCACCAGAGATCATCGCGACCTCCGGCGAAGGCCCGGCCCGGATCGGGGGCGGCGACCTGCTCAAGCCCGATGTCGCGGCACCCGGCGGAAACATCGTGGCGGCGGTCTCCCCGGCGGGCCACCCCGCCCGGCAGGACTTCGACATGTACGCCGGCTCGTCGATGGCGGCCCCGCACGTGGCGGGCATCGCGGCACTGCTGCGCGGCAAGCACCCGTCCTGGTCGCCGCTGGCGATCAAGTCGGCCATCATGACGAGCGCCACCACGCTGGACAACGAGGGCAAGCCGATCCAGCGCTTCGGCGCCGACGCGGACCCGCACGACTTCGGCAACGGCCACGTCCGGCCCCGCAACGCGTTCGACCCGGGGCTGGTCTACGACTCCAGCCCGCAGGACTGGCTCGGCTACACCTGCGCGGTCGGGTACCCCTTCGTCACCGAGGGGGAGAACGGGCAGCAGGTCAACTTCTGCGACACGGTCAAGGCGATCGACCCGAGCGATCTCAACATGGCGTCGATCGCGATCGGCGACCTCGCCGGCACGCAGACGGTCACCCGGACGGTCACCAACGTCACCGGCAAGTCGAGCACGTACCTCGCGCGGGTCGAGGCGCCGCCCGGCATCGCGGTCTCCGTCGCTCCGCAGACCTTCACCATCAAGCCGGGCAAGTCCGCCACGTTCAAGGTGACCTTCACCCGGACCACGGCCGAGTACGGCAAGACCGCGTTCGGTGCGCTGGTCCTGACGGACCTGCGTGGGCACAACGTCCGCAGCGCGATCGCGGTCCGGCCGGAGGTGCTGGCCGGCGCCCCCGACGCGGTGACCTGGAACGGCGTCAGCGGCTCGGCCACGGTGCCGCTGCGCAGCGGCTTCACCGGTGTGCTGACCACGACCCCGAGGGGCCTGGCCGAGGGCACCGTGCACCCGCTTCGGCTGACCGGTACCGGCAGGTTCGACACGGCCAGTCCGGCCGAGTCGGACGCGGTGAAGAAGGTCGATTTCGCGATCGGCGAGGGCAGCTTCGGGGCGGTCGCCACGTACGGTGCGGACATGAGCGCCGGTACGGACATCGACCTGTTCGTCTACTCCGGCGGCAAGCTGATCGGACAGAGCGACGGCGGCACGGCGAGCGAGTCGCTGATGCTGCAGCCCGGCGCCTACACCGCCTACCTGGTGCAGTATGCCGCTCCCGGCAGCCAGCAGACCGACGTCCCGTTGAACACCTTCGAGGTGTCCGACGGCGGCGGCCTCGTGGCCGACCCAGCCAGCCGGCCGGTCGCGATGGGCGCGGCCGCACCGGTGACGGTGTTGTGGAAGGGACTGGTCCCGGGGCGGCACTACCTGGGTTCGCTGACCTTCGGCGACGTGAAGACCGAACTGGGAGCCACGCTGGTGTGGGTGAACACCTGACGATCGGAAGCGAATCCGGCTGATCATCCGGAGTTCAGGAGGCTGGTCCGATTCTTGGGCCAGCCTTCTTCGTGTTGATGCCAGAGATTCCGCCTGGATGTCGAGGATCGCCGGCGCCCGCTACCTGCCGGTGCCCAACTCGCACCCGGTCGGTAACCGTCGCCGCGTATCCATGGGTTCACCGGAGGAAGGGCGGACGACATGGTGTCGACCACTGCGGCCGGGCCTGCGCGGGCGGCCAAGGCCGTGCCGTCATGGCTGCGCCGGCTCCGCCGGTACGCATGGCGGTACGTCAGCGGCGTCGGAGTCGCCGCCGTGCTGGTCGGTCCGTTCCTGCCGTGGGGCGCCACGCAGGCCCTGTACGGCGCCGCCGGGCTGGCCTCGGTCGCCGCCGCGGTCTTCGGCATCCGGCTGCACCGGCCGGCGCTGGCCCGGCCGTGGTGGCTGCTGGTCGCCGCGGTCTGCTTGGCCACCGCCGGCAACGTGTACTGGTCGGTGGAGTTCGCGCTCACCGGGCAGCGGATCCCGTTCGGGTCGGTGGGAGACCTGATCTATCTCAGCGCCTACCCGCTGCTGATCGCCGCGCTCTGGACGATGGCCGGGCGCCGCGCCCACCGGACCGGCATGGTCGACGCCGCCATCGTCACCAGCGGGCTGGCGGTGCTGATGTGGACCCTGGTCATCGACGGCTTCCTGGACGGCGGCCCGGTGACCGGCGCCCGGCTGGCCGTGGCGCTGGCGTTCCCCGTCTTCGACCTCGCGGTGGTGGCGGTCGCCTGCCGGCTGCTGTTCACCGGTGCCACGCCCCCGACGGCGCACCTGCTGGCCGCCGCGCTGGTCGCGCTGCTGACCGTGGCCGACATGGTGCACTTCGCCCACACGGTCGGCAGCGTCACCGGGCAGGTCGTGCACAACCCGGTCTCCACCGCCTGCTGGCTGCTCGGGCTGGTCGTCGCCGCCACCGCGGCCATGCACCCGTCGATCGGGCGCCCCACCGAGGCCGGCCCGCTGCGGCTGCGGTTCGGCGTCGAGGTGCGGCCCATGGTGCAGATCGTGCTCGCACTGCTGGGCCCGGCCGTCACGGCGGTCTCCCTGCTCGACGAGCTCATCACCAGCCACGCGGAGCTGCCCGACGTTCTGGTCCCGCTGGCCGCCACCGCCGCCATGTCGACGCTGTTGGTCATCAAGCAGCAGCAGCTCGCCCGGACTGCCACGGCCCGCGCCGTGGACCTGGCGGCCCAGGCTCGGGCCCTCACCGAGGCTCTGGAGGAGCAGCGCGCGCTGCAGGACCGGCTGAGCCACCAGACCCTGCACGACCCGCTTACCGGCTTGGCCAACCGGCTGCTGCTGCAGGAGCGGCTGGGTCACGCCTTGGCGCGCCGGGCCGGCGGGGCACACGGTCTGCTGCTGCTCGACCTGGACGGCTTCAAGGACGTCAACGAGACGCTCGGCCACCCGGTCGGCGACGAGCTGCTGATCGCGGTCGCGGCGCGGTTGGGCACCCTGCTGGGCAACGGCGACACGCTGGCCCGGCTCGGCGGCGACGAGTTCGTCGTCATGCTGGAGGAGGCCAGCCCGGAGCACACGGTCGGGGTGGCCACCGCGGTGCTGGAGGCGGTCCGCCAGCCGTTCCTGCTCGACGGGGTGGAGCTGTCGCTGACCACCAGCGTCGGCCTGCACACGGTGCGGGCGCCGGCCACCGCCGCGGACGCGCTCCGCGGCGCCGAGCTGGCGCTGTACGCCGCGAAGGGCGCCGGCAAGAACCAGGTCGTGGTCTACACCGACCGGCTGCGCAGTGAACGGCAGGACTACGCGCAGACCGTGGCGGGGCTGCGCCGCGCCCTCAAGAACGACGAGTTCGTGCTGCACTACCAGCCGCTGGTGGAGCTGGCGACCGGGGCCGTGCGCGGGGTGGAGGCGCTGCTGCGCTGGACCCCGCCCGGCCAGCGGCCGGTGCCGCCGGACGCGTTCATCCCGATCGCCGAACAGAGTGGCCTGATCGGCGCCATCGGGGACTGGGTGCTGCGCCGGGCCTGCACCGAGGCGCGGCCGTGGTACGAGCGTTACGGCACCACGGTCTCGGTCAACGTGGCCGGCCCGCAGCTGCGCGACCCCGGATTCCCGGACACCGTGCTGCAGGTGCTGCACGACACCGGCCTGCCACCGCAGGCGCTGACCCTGGAGATCACCGAGACCGACCTGGTCGCCACCACGATGGCCGAGGCGGACGAGGTCGTCGCCCGGCTGGTCGAGATCCGTGCGTGGGGGGTCCGGGTCGCCATCGACGACTTCGGCACCGGGTACTCGTCCCTGTCGTACCTTCGCCAGCTACCGGTCGACATTCTCAAGATCGACCGTGCGTTCATCCCGCCGGACCGCGGCGACGCGGGCTTCCAGAGCGACGACCTGACCCTCACCCGGGCAATCGTGGACCTCGGTGCCAGCCTGCGGCTGACCACCGTGGCCGAGGGCGTGGAGACCGCCGGCCAGGCCGACATGCTGCGCCGGCTGAACTGCCCGCTCGTGCAGGGATACCACTTCTACCGGCCGATGCCCGCCCCGGACCTGGCGGCGGTGCTCGCCGGACCGGTCGCGGTGGCCGCCTGAGCGGCGCGCGGGGACTCGGCCAGGGATGCTCTTCCGGGACGGGTCAGGCCAGCGGGCCGCGGAGGAAGAACGAACTCTGGGCGCGGAAACCGGCGCTCCCGTCGTACTGGTCGATCCACAACTCGTCGCCGACGTGACGCACGAAGAAGCCCGGATAGTTCTTCGACTCCAGGGCGATCGACCCGACGGTGAACCCGGCGCGGGGGCAGAAGGTCGCGTCCCGGTGGAACAGCACGGTGCCCTCGTCCGGGTTCATCCGTAGCCGGAACGACGAATGACGCAGGTAGCGGCCGTCCTGCCCGCGGAACGAGAAGCAGGCCGGGTCGGCGATCCCGGCGACCGCGAGCAGGGTGGCGCGCTGCCGGGCGGTGGCGCTGCTCGACGGGCTGACCTGGGCGAGTAGCCCGCGGTCGCCGGAGGTCGCGACATATCTCCCCCCGGCATCGGACGATTCGAGGGACACCCTGCCGGTCGCAAGCAGCCCGGCCGATCGGCTCGGCGCGGGCGGGACGGTCAGCCGGTGCTGCCCGGACGTGGTCCACCCGGTCGTCGGCACGACCACACCGGCGGCGAGGACGACCGCGCTGACCGTGGCCATCACCGGGTGTGCCCCGATCGCGTGCGCGGCACCGCCGAGCCAGGTCGCCGCGCTCGCCGTCGCGCCGTGACCGGCGCTGCCGGCGGCGAGAGCCTTGGCGAGTACGGCGCCGGTCAGCGCCGTCGGGGCGGTGACGAGGGCCAGCCCGGCGAGCAACCGCTCGACGGGCACCAGGTCGTCGGTTGCCCGCGCGCAGACGGGGCACGAGCGAACGTGCCTGCCGATCCGTTTGCGCCAGAACGCGCTCGGGACGCTGTCCCAGCCGGCGATGACGCCCTCCAGTTCGGCGCAGCCGGGCGATGCCTCCAGCGCGGCGACGATCCTGCGGCTCAGGTCCAGCTGTTCGCGCATGCGTTGCACCCGGACGCCGGCGCTGGCCACGTTCTCGCCCAGCGCCTTGGCCGTGTCGGCACGGGCAAGGTCGCCGACCGATTCCAGCGTCCACAGTGAGTAGACGGCCCGCTCGCGCGCGCCCATCCACCGGGTCGCGTGGCCGATCTGCCGGCGCTGGGTGGCCAGATCCGCCCGCAGCAGTGCCGGCCCTTCCACCTCGGCGGCCGCGTCGGGCAGGCCGACGGCCTCGTCGAGTGGCGCCGCCTGTCCCTCGGACCGGTTGGCCCGGGCCCGGTGGGCGGCGATCTGCCGGAAGGCCGTTGCGGCGAGCCAGGGCCGGAAGCTCTCCGGGTCGCGCAGGCGGGGCAGCTGCTGGAAGGCGCGCAGCATGATGTCCTGCACGACGTCGTCGATGTCCGGATCGGCGGGCATGGCCTGCCACACGAGGCGGTAGACGAACGGCAGTTGGCGCCGGGCCAGCTCGCTCATCGCGCCGCTGTCTCCGGCGCGCGCCGCGGTGACGACAGCCACTTCCTCGGTGCGGGATAGCTGGGTCACGAAACGTCCTGCCTCGAGCGCTCACCTTCAGGATCCGCATGTTACGAGCGGGCGTCCCCGGCGTTCAAGGAGCAAATCCCGCACGTCGCAATCAGAAGTCCTTACTGAAAAACCGTTATGGCGAATTCGGCCAATCGGCGCGGAAGCCGCCCGGAAGGATTTTTCCCGAGCGGCTTCCGCGCCGGCTACCCGCAGTCCGGGATCACCATGACCTTCAGCGCTGCAGGGTCAGGACTCCCGGGCGGTAGGGCAGGAGGCCGTAGTCGCCGCCGGAGTTGGGGGAGCGTCCTTGGTAGAGCAGTTTCAGGTTGCAGGGGTCGATGGTCATCGTCTGGTCGGCGCTGGTGCGGATCAGTTCGCCGTGGCTGATGTCGTTGGTCCAGGTGGCGCCGCTGTTGGCCTTGCCGGCGAAGGGATTGCTCTCGGTTGCGGCCTGCGGGGTCCATGAGCCGTTGAGGCTGGTGGCGGTGAAGGAGCGGAAGTAACGTCCGTTCGATCCGATCGCCTCGACGATCATGAGGTATCGGTTCTGGCCTTGGATCTTGTAGACCTGGGGTGCTTCGAACAGGTTGTTCGTCGAGTCGCTCATGATCGTGGTGTACGACGAGCCGAAGTTGCCGGGGAAGTTCCCGATAGGCATGCTGGCCCGGTAGATCTTGCCGTTGTCCCCGGCGAAGAAGAGGTACATGTTGGTGCCGTCGCCGATGACCGTCTGGTCGATGGGTCCGGTGCCGGAGCCGGTGATGCTTCCGGTGAACAGCGGCTGCGCGGCCGACCATCCATTGGCGTTGGTGGGGTCGCTCGAGGTCCGGTAGGAGAAGGCGGTCGCGCCCCACTGGTAGGTGAGCACCCAGATGTTCCTCGGGGCGAAGTAGAACAGCGATGGCGCGACGGTGGCCGAGGACATCCCGTTCTGACTGGCCGAGGCGAGGTCGGACCAGTTCGTGATGAGGCCGAAGTTCATCGAGCCCCAGGTGGATCCCGTGTCGTGGGTCGTCGCGTAGACCAGGTGCCGGCCGTTGTAGGGGGCGGTGGTGAAGTCCTTGAGCGACACCCAGCCCGACCTCGGGTTGGCCAGCGAGCCCGTCGATGTCCAGCGGTAGGTCGACGGGAGGTCGCAGGAGCCGGTCGGTGGCGTCGTGGGCGTGGAGGTGCCGACCCGGACGAGCTGCCATTGCTGGTTGGTGCCGTTCCAGTCGGCGTACTGGACGATGTTGCCGCCGTCGGCGGTGGAGGCACCCTGCACCTCGAGGGCCTTGCCGCTGTTGCGGTTGATCAGCTGGACGTAGCCGTCGATGTCCTGGGTGCTGAACTGTTGGTTGGCGGCGTTGTTGTCGGTCCACTGCACGATCGATCCGCCGTCGGCGGTGGACCAGTTGTAGACATCGAGCACCTTGCCCGAGTGCTTCGATTTGAGCCGGTAGTAGCCGCCGCCGGAGTCGACGAACTGCCACTGCTGCTGAGCCTGGTCGTTGCGGGTCCACTGGGTGATGCGTGCGCCGTCGTTGGTGGCGAGGTTGTAGACGTCGAGGGCTTTGCCGCTGTTGCGGTTGACCAGCACGTACGAGGCGCTGGTGTCGATGGTCGCGGCGGACGCCGCGGAGGCGGTGAGCGCGACGATGCCCCCGCTGGCCACCAGCGTCACCGCCGCGGCGGCACGCCACCAGCGGCGCAGGGTCGGTTTCGTGGTCATCGGTTACTCCTGGGGGATTCGGGGAGCTGGCGTTCCGGGATTGCCGGGGCAAAGTATTTCCGGATGTTATGGGGGACGCCGAAGTAATTCAACTGTATCTATTGATCCCCCGTATTTCAGGATGCGACAAAAGATCCTGACGGAAAAGCGTTACGTCTGGACCGAACTTAGAAACCGCTGGTCAGGGCGCCTCTATGGCCGAGTCGAGACGACTGCTTGAATTTGTGGGAGCGCTCCCGTAATATCCCGAACAATCCGCCTGTTAACGTTCACTCTTGCCGGACAGAGCTCATTCCTGCCGCAATTCTCCGTCCGAAAGGTTTCGTCATGTACAACGCTCCGTGACCGTCAACCAGTTCACCGTCGCCTGAATCGAGGAACCGTGATCTCCATCCGAAAACTCGCCGGCTCGGCGGTAGCGGCCGGTGTCGCCTTGGCCACGATGGCCGTGATCCCCGCCGCGGCCGCACCGACCGCCGGGTGCGGCAGGGTGCCGACGCTGACCAGCGGTACCCGCACCATCGCAAGCGGGGGCCAGAACCGTACGTACATCCTCCGGGTCCCGGACGCCTACGACCGCAACAGGCCGTACAAGCTGATCTTCGCCTTCCACTGGCTGAACGGAAGCGCCGCAACCGTGGCTGGCGGCGGCTACTACGGACTCCAGCAGCTGTCGGACAACTCGGCGATCATCGTCGCACCGCAGGGCATCGACAACGGCTGGGCGAACACCGGCGGCCGGGACCTGACCCTGGTGGACAACCTCACCTCGCTGATCGAGGGCGATCTGTGCGTCGACACCACGCAGCTGTTCGCCCTCGGCTGGAGCTACGGCGGCTCGATGAGCTACGCCGTCGCCTGTGCCCGGCCGGCGGTCTTCCGCGCGGTCGCGGTGCTCTCCGGCGCCAACCTCAGCGGCTGCGGCCCCGGCACGCAGCCGGTCGCCTATCTCGGGATCCACGGAACCCACGACAGCGTGCTGAACATCTCGATGGGCCGCTCGATCCGGGACACGTTCGTCCGCAACAACGGATGCACATCGCAGAGTCCAACCGAGCCGGCTCCGGGCAGCCTCACCCACATCGTGACCGCGTACGCGGGCTGCCGTGCCGGATACCCGGTGGTGTGGGCGGCGTTCGACGGCGACCACACGCCGGAGCCGGTGGACGGCTCCACCTCGACCAGCGCCGCCCGGACCTGGACCGGCGGGGAGATCTGGAGGTTCTTCACGCAGCTGCCCGGCGCCACACCTTCCTCGCCGTCGACGCCGGGCACGCCCAGCTCGTCGCCCACCACCCAGCCGGGTGCCTGCACCGCCGGGTACCGGATCGTCGGTCAGTGGCAGGGCGGATTCCAGGCCGAGGTCACGGTGACGGCCGGCGCCGCGGCGGTGACCGGCTGGCGGGTCGGCTGGACGTTCGCCGGCGGCCAGTCGATCACCCAGTTGTGGGGCGGCCGCCACACCTCCGGTGGCAATACGCAGCAGGTCGTCAACGAGACGTGGAACGGCAGTCTCGCCGCGGGGGCGTCCACCACGTTCGGATTCCTCGCCTCGGGCACGCCGTCCGCCCCGGCGATGACCTGCGCCGTGTCTGCGTGAGGTGGTACACGCGGGAAGCAAGGGTGCCGCCGGATCCACCGGCGGCACCCTTGCCCGCCGTCGAGGTGAGCGCTCCGCCTCCGTCGATGAACGCGTCCCTGGTCTACTGGCGGCTCCAGATCTGGTTGGCGGCGCTCGTGCAGGTCCACAGCAGCACGGCGGTGCCGTTGACGGTCAGATTGTGGTCGACGTCCAGGCAGAGGCCGGATTGCGTGCCGCGGACGGTCCCGTCGGACCGCAGCGTCCATTGCTGATTCGCTCCGCCGTTGCAGTCCCAGAGCTGCACCGCGGCTCCGGCGGCCGCGTTGAGCGGTGCGTCGAGGCAGTCCAACCTGCAGTCCACCGGCAACGACTGGATCGAGGTGGCCTTCCGTACCGCGCGCAACGCCGACCCGTCGGTCAAGCTCTGCTACAACGACTACAACATCGAGAACTGGTCCTACGGCAAGACGCAGGGCGTGTACAACATGATCCGAGACTTCAAGTCCCGTGGCGTGCCGATCGACTGCGTGGGCCTGCAGACCCACTTCACCGGCGGCAGCTCGCTGCCGGGCAACTTCCAGACCACCCTCTCGAGCTTCGCCGCTCTGGGCGTTGACGTGGCCCTGACCGAGGTCGACGTCACCAACGCCTCGACCTCCCAGTACGCCGGGCTGACCCAGGCCTGCATCAACGTGCCCCGCTGCATCGGCATCACCGTGTGGGGAGTACGGGACAGCGACTCATGGCGTTCCAGTGAGAGCCCGCTGCTGTTCGACGGCGGCGGCAACAAGAAGGCGGCCTACAACTCCGTACTCAACGCCCTCAACGCCGCCGGCCCGACCTCGCCGCCCCCGAGCGATGGCACCGGCTCCCCGTCACCCTCGGACCCGCCGAGCGGAGCGAACCGGATCGTCGGCGCCCAGTCCGGCAGGTGCGTCGACGTGCCGAACGCGTCACAGAACAACGGCACGCGGGTACAGCTCTACGACTGCAACGGCCAGACCAACCGGCGATTCGCCCTGAACTGACCTCGACGGTTGATCACGGTGTGGCGGCGACAAGTGCCGCCACACCGCCCGACCGCCCCGCCCGACCGCCGCGGACCTTCGGACCCTCCTCAGCCGGGGAAGGCGAGGCTGTTCCGTTCGGCCTGGCTCAACCAGTCGCGCTCCACCATGGTGTCCAGCACCTGCTCCCAACCAGCCTTCGGCTCGGGCCGGTCGGGGTGTAGCCGCACCGCGAGCAGCGCCGCCTCGGCAACGGTCAGTTGGGCGGCCGGCTTGTGGAAGTACGTTCGTGCGGCGGCTACCAAACCCACCGCGCCGCGGCCGTAGTCGGCTCTGTTGAGGTAGCGGTCCAGGATCTCCGTCTTGGTGTAGCCGGCCTCGGCCTTGTTCGCCATGATCCGAGTTCGCCAGTCGGATTCCTCACCGGCGCCGGCCGCGATCACCGTGTACCGCCGGGTGATCAGCGAGTTGTTGGAAGTGTAGAAGTCCGGGTCGACGGCGGCGATGAAGGCGCTGGCCACCGGAGCCGGTAGCTCCGCCACCGGCACGACCGGGTACGAGACGTTGTTCTCGACCAGGGGCACGCTGTCGTAGTAGTAGGTGGCCGCGGTGGTGCCACCGGCCATGAGCAGCAGGACGATCGAGACGCCGACGGCCAGCCGTTGGCCGCGACGCCGTGGCGGCGAGGCGGGGACTGGGTCGTTGGCAGGCCGTGCCATGTCGGCGAGAGTCATCGCCACACAGTAGGTGCATGGCGGCGTCCGATAAAACGCCGGTCTCAGGGGGCGCCGCGAGTTTCCACCCGAAGACCATCAATGCCACTGCCGGCCCGATTTCGGACAAGTCCGACGGCCTCGTCCGTAACCTCGAGGGTTGGGGGACAGGACCCGAAACCCGCTACCTACCAGGTTGGTCGGTTTCGGCGGCGTCGTCTGCCGCGTGTGGCAGGGTGTCGTGACAGTTCGTCGTTGCTCGCGGAGGCATGCAGTGGGTTCGGAAATCAGTACGGATCTGTCGGTCACCGTTGCCGATGGTGTGGCTCTTCTGGAGATGCGTCGGCCGCCGGCGAACCACGTCGACGAGTCGCTGCTGGCTCGGATCGTCGATGCCGCGTTGGCTCTGGATGACGACTCCGCCTGCCGGGTGATCATCCTGGCGTCGCAGGGCAAGCACTTCTGCGCCGGTGCGGATCTGGGCGAGGGCGAGTTCGTCCTTGACCGGGCGGCCGCGGCGCAGGGCTTGTACCGGTACGCGGCGCGGCTGTTCGAGGTGCGGACTCCGGTGATCGCCGCGGTGCAGGGCAGCGCCGTGGGTGGCGGGTTGGGGCTGGCGTGCGCTGCCGATTTCCGGGTCGCGGAGGCATCGACCCGGTTTGTGGCGAACTTCGCGCGGTTGGGCTTCCATCAGGGTTTCGGCCTGAGCGTCACCCTGCCGGAGCTGGTGGGTCGGCAGGTCGCGGCCGACATGCTGTTGACCGCGCGGCGGGTCGGCGGCGAGGAGGCCGTACGCATCGGTCTTGCCGACCGGCTCGCACAGCCGGGCCTGCTCCTGGAAACCGCCCGGGAGCTGGCGCTCCGGATCGCCGCATCCGCACCGTTGGCGGTGCGGTCCATCCGGGACACGCTGCGGGGCGACCTGGCGGCCAGGGTCCGGCGGGCCCTCGACCATGAATTGGCCGAACAGAGGGAGTTGTGGGCGACTCGCGACAGCGCCGAGGGCATCGAGGCGAGCCTCCAGCGACGTTCCCCGGTGTTCCGGGGCGAGTAACCGGCCGAGCGGCGAAGCCGCCGACGACAGGGCAGGCGGGTGATGCGGGCCCGGTCTGCGGTGCGTCAGGGCGAGTAGACCTCGTCCGCCTTGGTGATCTGGCCCGCCTTCACGGTGAAGACGAAGATCCGGCCGGTCGTCAGCAGCGTCGCCCGGAACTTCTTCAGATCGGCGTCCACGAGGTCCGTTCCGGTGGTCCCGACGATGCGCAGGCTCGCGTCCGGGGCGACCGGGTAGGTGCGCACCTTCTTGTTGTTGTTGCGGATGTACCAGCCGGTGCACCAGTCGTTCTCGGCCGGCTCGACGCCGTCCGCCTTGCAGGCGTTCACCGCGGCCTTGCCCTCGAACCATTCGACCAGGTCGAAGGTGATCGTGCCCTTCGCCGTGTCGGCCGCCTTGAGGTACGCGCGCTGCGTGCCGGTGAGCTGATCGGCGGCGGCGGTCGGTGTGCCCGGCCCGGGCGTCGACACGGACGACCGCCCGGTCGGCGTGGCGCCCGGCGTGCTGGTGCCTGCCGGTGCGGCGCCTACTGCCTGGGTGCTGCCCGGCGCGGCGTCGGCGGGCTTGCCGCCGTCGGTGGAATGCCCGCACGCCGCGAGGGACAGCAGCAGGAACGAGGCGAGTGTCATGCGCCGAAGCACCGCGGTCTCCCCAATCTTGAACTGATCTGCGGTCGACCATAGAGCCCGACCGCAAACGCGAGGAACGTCACCACGTCCGATTGCGGTCGTCTGCCGGCGTGCGGACCCTCGCACCCTGACCGCGGGCGGAAGCGACGTCCGACCACGCAGGCGATGGCGGCATCCAGCGGGCACCGCCCGCAACGCGGACGGCGCCTCGGCGCCCGATGCCGCGCTACGCGCGGTGGATAAGGATCAAGATTTGATGGGTACGCCCGAACGGCGCGGCGACGGGCCGGTCGCGGCGTCGTTCCCGGTGTCCTCCGGGCCCCGGATCAGCGTGGTGGAGAGCCACATGACCCCGATCGCCCCGACGGCCAGCCCGCCCAGATAGGCCGCCTCGGGCACCGACGTGCGCAGGGCAGCGAGGCACAGACCCGGCACGTACAGGGCGAGCGCCATCCGGGGCAGCACCCCGGCCCGCCACGAGGCGACGCCGAAGAGCACCACCCCGGCCAGGAAGGTCATGGCAACCACCAGGAAGTACGGGCGTCCCGGGCCGGTCAGCACCTGCTCCCGGGTCGCGGCGTCCTGGTACTGCAACACGGCGTGTGTGAGGAACTCGATCGCGAAAAGGCCGCTCAGCCCGAGGTGGTGCACCACGAAAGCCGGCCAGTCCGAGCCGGCCCGCGCTCTGCCGCTGGCGCAGGTAGAGCGCGGCCAGGATGAGCAGCAGCAGCGCGCTCGCCGGCGGCGCCAGGGCGTGGGTGAGGCCGTTCTCCGGGATCACGCCGGCCCGGCGGGCGACTGCCACCAGGATGAGCGCACCGCCGAGAACACCGGCCAGGCCGGCGAGACGGTACAGCAGGCGATCGGACATGTTGGACTCCTTCGGTAGCGGATGCCGCCACCGTGCCGGGCACCGACCGGCCGGCGACAGTGCCGCCGGGCCAGACCCGGTGCACGTGGTCCGGGCGCTGCGTGCCGGTACCGGTGGTTATCTGCTGAAGGATCTGCCGCCGCGCGAGTTGGCCCAGGCTGTGCGGCTGGCCCGGGCCGGGGTCGACCAGCACGACAGCGCGGCATTGCGCCGGCTCGTCACGGCCCTGGACCGGTCCTTCCCGGCGCCGACGCCGCGGATCGACCTGACCGGGCGAGAGCAGGCGGTGCTGCGGCTTATCGCGGTGGGCGCCACCAACCGGGAGATCGCCGCCCGGTTGCACGTCAGCGAGGGGACGGTGAAGAACCACGTCTCCCGGATCCTGGAGCGGCTCGGGTTGCGGGACCGGACCCAGGCGGCGATCTACGCCCGGGACCGGGGCCTGCTGTGAAGCGCGGATGGACGGACGTGACTCCGCGTCCTACGCAAACGCTGCCCGTCTGGTCGACTCGGGCAAGGCTCGAACCGCGGTGGTCGTTCCTCGACGCGAGGAAGTCGGCCGTGCCGACCAGCGTCAGGACGCGCCCGGGCACTCACTGTGCCGCGCTCGCCTCCGTGCCGGGCATTCGGGTGAACACGTACCGCACCGATCTGGGCCTCAGCAGCAGGATCGAGCCCGTGACCGAAAGAAAGGCCACCGGCGCCCCAAGGACCAGGGCTACAAACGAGGCCAGCCCTTCCGGCGAATCGGCGTTGGCAATCGCAACGTTGTACCAGACGCAGGCGACCAGCGCCGACAGCTGTATCGCCAGCGCGGCTGCCCAACTCCACGGACGGGCCGCACCCAAACGGATCGCGACGGCGACGACAATCGTGGAGATCATGACCATGCCGCCGATGAACTGCAGCTGCGGCCCGAGCGGTGTGCGGATTTCCTGACCGTCGAACATCCCCTGCAGGATCGTCAGGATCATTAACGCCGGCAGGGCAGCCTGGCCCGCAAGGAAGGCCCGAGCGTAGGCGACGGGCGAGAGCATCCAGCGATTCTCGGCCGGCAACATCACGATCACGCCTGCATTCCGTAACGAAGCTCAGACGCCACGCGCCGGCGGCGACCGCTGTCCGAGGTCACACGCACGCGCAGCCGACCCGGAGACGGAAGTACCAGGTGTGCGCGGGAGGTCGTGTCACCATCGAAATGATCAGCGCCGGAGGCGAGGGGCTTGTTACCTCTTCGTGACCTGAAATCCCGAACAAAGGCGCCGGGGGTCGCATCGAACTCGATGACAGACCAGAGAAACATGCGATCGGAAAGGCACCACACATGCGCACCATTCCCCTCGCCGGAGCGATCCTCTGCGTGGCGCTGGCGACCGGATGCACCGACTCCGTGCCGCACGTCGACGGTGAGGCGGCACCGATCGGCGCCGTGAGCCCCAGCGCCGCCGCCTCCGCGGCGCCCTCGTCGATCCCGTCGGCGCCCGCGTCCGCCACGTCGAGGCCGGCCTCGTCCGCGCCCGCCACCACGAAGGCGAAGGCGCCCGCCGCGCCGTCGGTGATCGGGCCGTTCGGCGTCGGCGCGCTCAAGCTCGGCATGACGCGCAAGCAGGCGGAGGCGACCGGCCTGACCACCAGGTGGACGGCAACGAACGCCGACTGCTCGCAGCCGACCCACCTGCGCGGCTCCACGGGTGAGAACGCCGGCAACGACGGCATGGTCTATTACAGCAAGAACCGGGGGGTCGAGATCATCGACGCGCACCCCGGTCTGAGCACCCCCGAGGGCATCAGGATCGGCAGCACCTTCAAGGCGATGCGCAAGGCATATCCGTCATGGGAGGACTTCACCGGCGCCGACGAGGACGGCCTGGAGGGTACCGGGCGCGGTGCGGTGCCGGTGCCCGGCAACCCCAAGGCGGTCTACCGGATCGTGGCCAGCAACTCGATGGTGGTCGAGCTGACCCTGCAGTACAACGACCAGGGCTGCTACGAGTAGCGCAGCCCGGCGAGGATCTCGTCGGTGCGGTCGATCGCGTCCGCCTGCCGGATCTGGAGGTAGACGCCGTCGCCGCGCGCCGACGAGAGCACCACGTCGCTGTAGGTGACCGGGGTGCCCGCGCAGTTCGTCCAGCGCCGTACCGTCCCGCCGAGCCCGGCGGCGACGACCCGGCGGTCGGGCTGCCGGGTGCAGCCGGGGTGCGCCGGCAGCGTGGCACCGCCGATGGCGGGGCCGGCGCCGACGAAGACGCCGGGGGTGCTGCTCGCCGGGTCCGACCATCGGGGGAGGTCGGTCCCGACGAGCAGGCCCGGCTCACGGCCCGTCGGCAGGCCGACCGTCGCCGGATTCCAGCCCCTGGGCCGCACCTGCCCGGCCCAGTCGTCGGGCACCGAGACGGAGAGCGTCCCGGAGGCGTCCGCGACCCGTGACCAGCCCTCCTCGATCACGGAGGACGAACCGCCCAGCGCGACGGACGCACCCACCGCGATGAGGAGCCCGGCGCCCACCAGGAGGAGGGACCGGCGCCGGAACGGGCTGGCGTCGTGCGCCTCGTCCAGCGCGGCGGCGAAGGCCGCGGCCGACGGCCAGCGCCGGGTCCGGTCGGCGTCCAGCGCCCGCAGCACGATCTGGTCGACCTGCCGGGAGACACCCGGGCGCAGCTTCGACGGCGCGCAGGCACCGGCGCCCGGCGGGCGGCCGGTCAGCATCTGGTACGCCATCGCGCCGATCGCGTGCACGTCGGCGCGCACGTCGAGGCCGCCGCCGGGACGGGACTGCTCCGGCGCCATGTAGCCCGGCGTGCCGGCCACCACGGTGAAGCCGGACGCGTGCGCGATGGACTTGGCGAGACCGAGATCGGCCACCAGCAGGCGCTCGCTGCCCCGTACCGTCGCGAACAGGACGTTCGACGGCTTGAGGTCGCGGTGCAGCACGCCGGCGTCGTGCAGGTCGGTGACCGCCCGGGCGATGTCCGCGGCCGTCCGCAGCGCCACCCGGACCGGCATCGGCCCGGCCTCGAGACGCTCGGCGAGCGTGCCGCCGGCGGCGTAGGTCATGATCTGGTACGGCCGCCCGTCGGGCAGCTCGTCGACGTCGTGGATCCGCACCAGCCGCTCGGAGTCGGCACGACGCAGGACCTGCGCCTCCTGCTCGAAACGGGCGCGGACATCCGGGTGGTGTGCCCAGTTGTCGGCCAGCACCTTGATCGCCACCGAGGAGTCCAGGGAGTCGTCCTCGGCGAGCCACACCGTGGCGAAGGCGCCGGAGCCCAACCGCCGGACGATGCGATAACGGCCGATCTTGGCGGGCATGGACACGAACGTAGTATGAGCCGTTCACGGACACATCCGACCGGGGGCCCAGGGATGAAGATCGACGACCAGGAGGAGCTTGCGCGCAGGGCGGCAGCGGGAGACGCGGCGGCCCTGAACGACCTGCTCGGAATGGTCCGGCCGAGCGTGTTGCGCCGGTGCGCGCGCTTCCTGCCCTGCTGGCAGGACGCGGAGGAGGCATGCCAGGACGTGCTGCTACAGGTGGCGCGCAACATCGGCCGGTTCGAGGGCCGGTCGGCGTTCGGCACCTGGCTGCACGTGATCATCGCCAACAGCTCCCGGCAGACGTACCGGTCGCTCAAGCGGCGCGCCGCCGAGGAGGCGCACGAGCATCCGCCGGTGGAGGTCCCGGACCCGCGCACCACGAGCGTCATCGCCGGGTCGCGGCTCGACCTGCTGGACGCGCTGGAGCGGATCGAGGCCCGAAAGCCGGAACTGGTCGCGCCGATGGTGCTGCGCGACATCTGCCAGCTCGAGTACCGCGAGATCGCCGTGCAGCTGAACATCCCGGAGGGCACCGTGAAGTCCCGCATCCACCAGGCCCGTGGCCAGGTCCGCGAGTACCTTATGCAGGGCACCTAGTCGTCGAAGGACCTCACCGTTGCGGGTCTCGGGAGGCGGATCGCTCGGCCAGACGTGCGGTCAGCGGCACGAGCGAACGGTAGGCCCAGCGCAGGGTCCAGGCGGGGCGGGTGGCATGGCGCTCTTCGAACGCCACCCGGGCTCGGGGATGCTCCTTGGCGCCGAAGGTGCTCGGTGGCGCGGTGCGGCACACCTCGATGCTGTGGAGGTGCTTGATGTTCTTGTACCCGTACTGCCGGGGCGTGACGAAGCGCAGGGGAGCGCCGTGCACCTCGCCGAGCGGTGCGCCGTCGAGCTGATCGGCGAGCAGAACGTCGGGTTCGAGGGCGTCTCGAAGGTCGATGATGGCCTGCACACCGTCGAGGCCACGCACGATGAGGTGGCGGGCTCCCGGGTCTGGTTGGCAACGGGGGACGACGACCTGTTGCCAGAAGTCGGCGAATAGTGCGCCACGCCAGGTGAGGTTCCGGACCGTCCAGGTGGTGACGCAATGGAAGTCGGCGGTCAGAGCCGTCTGCGGGACGAGTTCGTGCAACTCGTCGAGATCGATGGTCAACCGGTGCCGCACTGCTCCGGTGACGGTCAAGGTGGCCTGCGCGGGCGCGGCCGGCGGTCGCCGCAGCGGGTTGTCGGAGAAGCGGGGGAACACCCGTAGCTCGCGTTGACCGGGCGGCAGGGCCGCGCTGGATGAGCGGCGTGGCCACAGGCTCGTCCACGGAATCGGATCGGCTGCCCGCGGCCGGCGGGTGGAGCGGCGCGCATCGGCCGTCGATGTCGGCGGGACGGCCAGCGCCGCTGCGCTCAGGGTGGCGAGGAGCAGACACAGCGGGGAGTACGCGATCAGGTCGAGGCGGAAGTACGGCACCCGGGTGCCGTTGGCCACGGCGACGCCGGAGGTCACCCCACCGAGCAGGCCACGCGCGGCGACCGCGACGACGATGGCCCCGACTCCGATCGCCACGACACGTCGCGGCAGCGGCAGTCGCAGGACGCCGCTTCGCGTCAGGAGCAGGAGTGCGGCCGCGGCAAGGGTGCACGCCACCACGGTGGTGGCGGCCGGTGACGGAAAGCGGGTGCTGTCTCCGATCACCCGCTGGGCCAGTGAGGCCTCGTCGGTTCCCGGCCAGCGGCCGCCTCCGGCCCAGTAGAGGTGCACGGCCGAGGTGGCCAGGAAGAGCAGTGCCGCCAGGGACGCCGCACTACGTCCAACGGTCGGACGACTGATCAGCGCCGCGAACATCGTAACCCCCTAAGTGATACTCGGTATCACATGGCACGATACACTGAGACTCAGTCTCAGTAAGAGGGGGAAGGTGCGATGCCCGTCACCGCGAAACGCCGCGCCGACACCCGCGCCGCCCTGCTGGCCGCGGCTGAACGGTCGTTTCGCACCAAGGGCTACTCCGCGACGACCATGGCCGACATCGCCGAAGCGGCCGGCGTCTCGCGGCCGACCGCGTTCCGGTACTTCCGCACCAAGGCGGACCTCGTCTTCTCCGTCCAGGACGAGTGGCAGCAGACCGTGCGCGATGTCGCCGCGGAGCGGCCGGGCACCGGTTGGACGCTGGTGCGACGCTGCTGCGACGCCGTGGCAGAGCAGATCGAACGGGACGCGGACCGGGTGCTGGCTGCGTACCGGCTGTCGGCCGAGCAGCCGTCACTGACCGCCGCGGCCGCGGCCCGCGACCGCGGCTGGATCCAGGTGATGGCGGAGCTGCTCGCCGGCGACGCGGCCGACGAGCCGGACGCGTTGCTGATGGGGGCCGCCATCATGGGAATGATCAATATGGCGATCATCCTGTGGGCCGACGCACCCGGAACCACCGACCTGCGCCGCACCATCCACCGGGGCCTCGATCTCCTACCCGCCGGCCCCGGCTCCGCGAAGGGCGGGGCAACGGCCTGGGGCTGAGGCATGTGCTGTTGGATCTCGGCAGGCGAGCAGTCGTTCCACAATCGCCGCCGCGGCTGCCATGCCGACCGGCAGTGACTGGAGGTCGTCACTGCCGGTCGGACCCGGCCCCGCAGCTGCGATCTGTGCATCGAGGGGTACGGCGCGGGAGATGGCCGGCCGCTCAGCGCAGCAACTGGTGGCCGCTGGTCGGCTCGCGGCGCCGCTGGTTGTTGAGCTCGTGCCGGATGATTGACGACTGCCGGTAGACCTCCTCGCGCACCCGGTTGATCTCGCCGAGGGGGCGGTGCTCCTCGCGCACCCGCCAGGGGGTGATGGAGGTGGTGTCCGCGATGGCGAGGTTGACGTCGGAGGAGATGTCCTGGCGCGGAATGTCGATGCGCGCCACGGTCACGAACGGCGAGAGCCGTTCGGGCCACTCGCGCGAGGTGTTCTCCACCGGCATGAGGTCGAGATCGGTGCAGAGCTGGGCCTGCAGCTCGAAGCTGTGGTCGCGCTCGCCCAGTTCCGCGACGAGCGTGTTGCGGTAGGCCTCGGGGTCGGCGGCCACGTCCACCGTCGACCGGGTCACGGCGGCCGCGGACGCCGGGGTGGGTGTCGCCCGGATCTTGGCGATGTAGTCCCCGTGCCGGAACGCACCCATGCTCCAGTACGTGTACAGCATGAGGTTCTTGCGGGGGATCGAGGTGAACGACAGCATCGACAGCAGCTCGTCCCAGAGCCAGGCGTCCGGTGACAGCGCCCCGGCGCGGGTCACGAAGTCGTGCAGCCACTGCCGGCGGGTCTGCGGTGACACCAGCGCGTCGGGGAGCCGCGCGAACAGTGGCTCGATGACCAGGTAGTCCTTCACCGTGTTGCAGAAGAACGTGGTGTTGTTGATCAGGTTGAAGTCGAATGTGGTGTCCTCCGCCTCGTCGGCCAGCAGCGACCGGCCGGGCACGCCGAACATCTTGATTCCCATGCCGCACGCGGGGCCGAGGAACGGGTCCGCGCGCAGGTGGCCCAGTCCGTTGGAGTAGCGCACGACGGCCTCGAAGACGCCCGGCGTGGCGTAGATGCCCTGCGCGTACTCGGGCGCCACCTCGGGGATGGTCACGACCGCCTGGGCCAGGCCGTACGTCTTTCCGTGTGCGGTGCGCACCGCCCGCCCGACCTGCTGCCGCTCGACGGAGTCCCGCGTGCGTTGCGCCACCATGCCGACCAGCGCGGCAAGCTCCTCGGCGAAGTCGGCCGGCACGTGCTGTGGGTACTCGTCGTACCTGACGAACCTCATGATGTCTCTCCTGTCCTGACGCCGGAGACGTGCGGATGGGAGAGCCACCCGACCCCTCGGACGAGGCGGATCACCCGCCCGACCAGAAAGGTAGTGTGAAATTAAATCGTGCACGATCCTTTTGTGCGCGATGAGTCCAACGCCACTCCCCGCCGAGCCTCAGACGATCCGCTCTGCCAGCTCGCGCAGCTGACGGCGCAGGCGGTCGGCCTCCTGCACGGTCAACCCCAGCGTGTGCCCGATCGACCCCGGCACGCGCGCCGCCCTGCCCTCGAGGTCGCGTCCCCGGGAGGTCACGCTCACCAGCACCGAGCGCTCGTCCTCCGGGCTCCGCTCGCGGCGCACCAGCCCGGACGCCTCCAGCCGCTTGAGCAACGGCGAGAGCGTGCCGTAGTCCAGGTGGAGCGCGGCACCCAACTCCTTGACCGGCAGGCTGCCCCGCTCCCACAGCACCAGCATCGCCAGATACTGCGGGTAGGTGAGCCCGAGCTCCTCCAGGAGCGGACGGTACGCCGCGGTCACCGCGCGCGACGCGCTGTACAGCGCGAAGCACAGTTGGTCGTCCAGGCGCAGGGAGATCGGATCGCTCACCGGCCCATTGTCCACCGAGCCCACTCGACCGGCCCCCGATTCCGAGCGCCGGGCGCCGATCACGTACGGATGGGTACGGGCGACTGCGGGGCCAGCGGCCGATACGGGACATCCGGTGTGGTCGGCTCCGCCGGCGGCTTGCTCGACTCGCGCGTGATCAGGGCGGTCTGCAGCACCTGGTGCGGGTGCTGGTCCTCACCCCGGATCGCGGAGATGAGGAAGTCTCCGGCGATGCGTCCCTTGGCGACGATGGGTTGGCGCACGGTGGTCAGCCGGGGTCGCGTCCACTGTGCCTCCGGTAGGTCGTCGAACCCGGTGACGGAGACGTCGCCAGGCACGTCCAGGCCGAGATCGTGCAGGGCGTCGATCGCGCCGAAGGCCATCAGGTCGGCCATCACGACGAGTGCGGTCGGCCGCGGCTGGGCGGCCATGATGGCCTGGGTCGCGCGGTAGCCGTCCATCCGGGTGCAGGGCACCTCGGCGACCGTGATGTCGCGCCGGCTCAGGCCGACGGTGGCCAGGGCGTCCTCGATGCCGGCCATCCGGCGCACCAGCGGGTCGCGGTAGGTCGGGGCCGGCCGGTCGGAGCGGGGCTCGACGCTCAGGACCGCGATCCGGCGGTGACCCAACTCCAGCAGGTGCTGCGCCACGTGGCGGGCGCCGTCACGGTCGTCGATGTCGACGCTGGGTGCGCCCTCGGGGGCGTCGCTGTCGACCAGCACGTAGGGGATCGCCCGGCGGGTCAGCTCGGCGATCTCTCCGCGGTCGGTGTCGAGGCCGCACACGACGAAACCGTCGACCGCGGCGTGCCGGACGGCCTTGACCAGCGAATCACCGACGGGGGGTGTGAGCTGCAACGACATCCCCTCGCGGGTGCACACCTGCCCCAGGCCCATGAGGAACCGGGCGTAGTACGGGTTCTCCATCACCTTGGGGATGTCGTGCGGGAGCAGGACGCCGAGGCTCTGGGTGCGGCCGTTGCGCAGCGTCCGGCCGGACGGCGGCGGGGTGTAGGCCAGTTCCCGGGCGGCGGCGAGGATCCGCTCGCGGGTCGCCGTGGACACCCGGGTCGGGTCGTTGAACGCGAAGGACACGGCCGAGCGGGAAACGCCGGCGGCCGCTGCGACGTCCCTCGACGTGGGGCGGTGCCGTCCGGCGTGTGTGTCTTTCGCTGTCATCGAGTCCTCTTGGCGGGGATTGGGGCCATGCTAGCAGCTCACGTGATGTGGACGTTTAGTAAATGGTTACCTTAGCTTTGTCCGGTTTGGTCCCTCATTTGTACGACCGAAGGGCTCAGGTGTAACTCACCGAAGAGTCGACTACGGAACTGAAACGGCAGTGAGAAGATCTTGTTTCTAAACAGTTACCTAACACGTTTTACTGTCGTGTTAGCGTGGCGCCGGCCACAGCCGCTCGCCCCTCGCCGGGAACGGAGTCCACTCCATCCCGGCAGCACGGCGGCGATCCCACCCCTAGGCCATGGAGCCGTGCAACGGCCCATGACCTGAGAACTGACAGGAGATCCGATGCGCACTCGTAGCGTCGGTATGATCGCCACCGCTCTGGCTGTGGTGCTCACTGCCGCGGCATGCGGCGGCAACGACAACAGCGGAAGCGGCGACACCAAGCCCGCGACCGACCCCAAGTCGCTCAGCGCGCAGCTGACCTGGTGGGACACCTCGGACCCGAAGAACGAGGGCCCCGCGTTCCAGGAGCTGATTAAGAAGTTCAACGCGAGCTACCCGAACGTCAAGGTCGACTACCAGTCGGTGCCGTTCGCGGACGCGCAGAACAAGTTCAAGACCGCCGCGGCCGCCAAGTCGGGCGCCCCGGACATCCTGCGCGCCGAGGTCGCCTGGGTGCCGGAGCTCGCCTCCCTGGGCTACCTCTACAACCTCGACGGCTCTGAGCTGCTCAAGGACGAGAGCGACTTCCTGGCGACCCCGATGTCGTCCAACAAGTACGCGGGCAAGACCTACGGCGTCCCGCAGGTCACCGACTCCCTCGCGCTGCTCTACAACAAGAAGATGTTCGAGGCCGCGGGCATCACCGCCGCCCCGAAGACCTGGGCCGAGGTCAAGACCGCTGCCGCCGCGATCAAGTCGAAGACCGGCAAGCAGGCGCTGTTCGTCAACTCCGGTGGCTACTTCCTGCTGCCGTTCATCTACGGCGAGGGTGGCGACGTCGTCGACGCGGCCGCCAAGAAGATCACCGTCAACGGCCCGCAGGCTGTCGCCGGCATCAAGATCGCCCAGGACCTGGTCAAGGACGGCACCGCCGTCAAGCCCCCGGCCAACGACGCCTACGGCAACATGATGACCCTGTTCAAGGAGCAGAAGGTCGCCATGATCATCAATGGCCCGTGGGAGGTCAACAACATCAAGTCGGCCCCGACCTTCGGTGGCCTCGAGAACCTCGGCGTCGCGCCGGTGCCCGGCGGCAGCGTCAAGGCCGGCGGCCCGGTCGGTGGCCACAACTACACGATCTGGTCCGGCATGCCGCAGGAGAAGGTCCAGGCCGCGGTCGCCTTCGTCAAGTTCATGGCCTCGGCGGAGTCGCAGGCGTTCCTCGCCGAGAAGGTCGGCCTGCTCCCCACCCGCACGTCCGCCTACGACCTGCCGGGTGTGAAGAGCAACGCCACCGTCGCCTCGTTCAAGCCGGTGCTCGAGGCCGCGGTCGCCCGTCCGTGGATCCCCGAGGGCGGCCAGTTCTTCGGCCCGATGGACAAGATGGCCGTCGAGGTGCTCGTGCAGAACAAGGACGCGAAGGCCTCGCTGGACACGGTCGCCAAGACCTACAAGTCCGAGGTCGTCAAGGATTACAGCAACTGATCGATGGATCGTCTGGCCGCCGGCCCTCGGGTCGGCGGCCAGCCGCGTTGGAGCCTCCCCCGGAACTGGAGCAGCGATGAGCACCGCAACGGTCGAACGCCGCACCCCGGACACCGCGCCGGGCCGTGAGCAGGCCCCGCCGGGCCGGCTGCGACGCAGCTGGGACAAGTACTGGTACGCGTGGGCGATGGTCACGCCCGTGGTGATCGTGCTCGGCGTCCTGGTCTTCTACCCCCTCGCCCGGGGGATCTACCTCTCCTTCACCGACCTCACCGAGGCCAACCAGCAGCGTGAGGTCTGCACCCCGTCGATCACCGGGGAGCTGACCTGCCAGGCCAACCCGAACGGCTGGAAGTTCGTCGGCCTCGACAACTACATCCAGGTGCTCAGCGGCCAGATCGGCCAGTTCTGGCCACAGTTCTGGACGACCCTCATCTGGACGGTCGCCTGCGTGGTCGTCACGTACAGCATCGGTATGGGGCTGGCGGTGCTGCTCAACCGCCCGATTCGCGGGCGCGGCATCTACCGGGTGCTGCTGATTCTGCCCTGGGCGGTGCCCGGCTTCGTCAGCGCGTTCTCCTGGCGCTTCATGTTCAACCAGGAGTTCGGGGTGGTCAACGGGCTGCTCAAGGCGATCGGGATGCAGCCGGTGGCCTGGTTCGACAACCAGTGGACCGCGCTGACCACCGCGATCATCACCAACGTCTGGCTCGGCGTGCCGTTCATGATCGTGACGCTGCTCGGCGGCCTGACGGCCATCCCCGCCGAGCTGTACGAGGCGGCCACCATCGACGGCGCCACACCGTGGCAGCGCTTCAAGAACGTCACCCTGCCCGGGCTGCGCCCGGTCAGCATGACCGTGCTGCTGCTCAGCACGATCTGGACGTTCAACATGTTCCCGGTGATCTTCCTGGTCACCCGCGGCCAGCCGGCGGGTCAGACGGAGATCCTGGTGACCGGCGCCTACCGGGCCGCGTTCGAGGGCATCCGCAACTACTCACTCGCCTCGACCTACGGCGTACTGATCCTGTCCATCCTGCTCGTGTTCTCGGTGTTCTACCGGCGGGCGCTGCGCAAGCAAGGCGAGGTGTGGTGACATGTCCGCGCAGGTAGACACGGCCAAGCGCCGGTCCATGAGCCGCCGCTCGCCGGCGGCGTCCATCGCGATCCACGCAACCCTGATCATCGCCGCGCTGATCGCGATCTTCCCGATCGCGTGGGTGGTGCTGTCGTCGTTGAAGCCCGGGGTGTGGATCCAGACCAGCGAGCTCAGCCTCATCAAGGAACCCACCCTCGACAACTACAAGTACGTGCTCACCGAGACGATGTTCCCCCGGTGGGCGCTCAACTCGCTGATCGTCGCGGTCGCCACCACCGCGATCGGCGTGCTGATGTCGGCCACCAGCGGGTACGCGCTGTCCCGGTTCAACTTCCCGGGCCGCCGCCAGCTGCTGCTGGTCTTCCTGGTGACCCAGATGTTCCCGGTCTCCATCCTCATCGTGCCGATCTACGTGATCATGGCGAACCTCGGGCTTATCAACACCCACGGTTCCCTGGTGATCGCGTACCTCACGATCGCCGTGCCGTTCTGCTCGTGGATGCTCAAGGGGTACTTCGACTCGATCTCCACCGAGCTCGACGAGGCGGCGCGCATCGACGGGTGCGGGCCGTTCTCCACCTTCTGGCGGATCATCCTGCCGCTGGCACGACCCGGCATCGCGGTCACCGCGTTCTTCACCTTCCTCACCGCGTGGGGCGAGGTGGCGTACGCCACGGCGTTCATTCAGCAGGAGAGCAGGTTCACCCTCGGCTACGGCCTGCAGCAGTTCGTGCCGGCCTTCAACCCGCAGTGGGAGTACCTGACGGCCTCGGCGGTGCTCATCACGCTGCCGGCGGCAGTGGTGTTCTTCTTCGCCCAGCGCCACCTCGTCTCCGGCTTGACCGCCGGAGCGGTCAAGGGCTGACCGCCGACGCGGGTTCGGCTCGAGCCGCGTGTGCCGTCGATGACGGCACACGCGGCTTTTTCGTGGCGACGGCCGGCGATCGCCGGGTGACGGCAGGTGAATAGGTCATTCGCCATATCCCGGTCGCGGAACGCCGGTTGCTAGCTTGCCCGTCGTGCGTGGGCCGGCACGACCACCCGCCGGTTGACGAAAGGCGAAGGGGAGCCTCATGAACAGCACCAAGGTACGCATCGTGGGGGCGGTTGCCGCCGCGACACTTGCGCTGACCGGATGCGGCACGCCGGACCAGGACGTGGAGCCGCCCGCGGCCGCCGGTGCGGCCCCCGCCGCCGCGTCGGGCGCCGAGGGAGACGCCGCCGCGGGGCCGCTCAACTTCGAGGACGACGGATACGCCTGCAGCCTGCTCACCCGCGCCGACCTGGAGGCGCTCTTCAAGGGTCCGGTCGCGGACGAACCCGGGCCGAAGGACGTCGGCGTACTCCGGACCTGCGCGTGGGCGGAGGCCAACAACAATTCCCTGCTTGACCTGAGCATCGACAAGCCGTCCGGAGGGGCGAGTCGAGAGTACGACGGGTTGTGGCAGCTCTACGGCGTGAGCCATCCCGCGGGCAGCGACCCGGCCGAGGAGGTCGCCGGGCTCGGGGACAAGGCGTACTCCTATCACCACAGGGGGGAGACCCACGTGAAGGTGCTCGTCGGGGACAAGTTCGTCACGGTCGCGGTGATGTACGTCCTCGGCAAGCGGACCCTCACGCCCGAGGCCGACGTCGCCCGCGTGGTCACGCTCGCCAAGCAGGTGCTCGGGCGGATGTGACCGCCGGCGGTGCCGATCAGGCCGGCCGGCGGAACCGGTCGGTGCCGAGGCCCGCCCGTTCGAGCAGCTGGACGGTCATGGCGAACACCTGCTCTCCGTACGCGGGATCTCGCGACGCGGCCGAGACTGGGCCGAGGACAACCTCGCCGAGGTGCTCACCGCCCGCGCCGCTACGACTCGCGGCCCGGCGAGCCGGGAGATCCCGCGTGACGACGTGACCGGGCTTGTCGCGTACGATCAAATGCTTGTCGTGTCAGATCAAGTGCGACGGGTCGGCGGCTCATAGCTTGGTCGCATGGATTTCACCCCGTCCGCGCGTGCGATGGAACTGACCGAGGCGGTCCGGGCCTTCGTGCGCGACGAGATCGATCCGGTCGAGCGATCGCTGCGCCGGACCAACGACGACCGGTGGCTCGTGCCCGACGAGGTCCGCGAGTTGCAACGCAAGGCGCGCGCACAAGGGCTGTGGAACCTGTTCCTGCCCGCCGGGCACGAAGGCGACTACGCGCGCCGCTACGGCACCCGCGGCGGCACCGGACTGTCGAACGTCGACTACGCGCCGGTGGCCGAGGCGACCGGCTGGTCACCCCTGGCGCCGTACGTGTTCAACTGCAACGCCCCGGACACCGGCAACGCCGAGGTGCTGCTGCGGTACGGCTCGGCGGAGCAGCGCGAACGCTGGCTGGACCCGCTGCTGGACGGGCGGATCCGCAGCGCCTTCGCCATGACCGAACCCGGTGTTGCCTCGTCCGACGCCACAAACATGCAGCTCACCGCGGTCGTCGAAGGCGACGAGGTGGTGCTGAACGGGCGCAAATGGTGGACCACCGGCATCGGCCACCCCGACTGCGCGGTGCTGATCGTGATGGGCCTGACCGACCCGCTCGCCCAGCGGTACGCCCGGCACTCGATGGTGCTGGTGCCCCGCGACGCCCCCGGCGTCCGGGTCGAGCGGATGCTCGACACGATGGGCCTCTTCGACGAGCCGTTCGGCCACGGCGAGGTGTCCTTCACCGGCGTACGGGTGCCGCTGTCGCACGTCATCGCCGGCCCCGGGCGGGCCTCCGAAATCGCGCAGGGCCGCCTCGGCCCGGGCCGTGTCCACCACGCCATGCGCCTGGTCGGCCTCGCCGAACAAGCGCTGCACCTGGCGTGCGAGCGTGGCCTGTCGCGGGTCGCGTTCGGCAAGCACCTGGTGAACCTGGGCGGGAACCGGGAACGGATCGCCGAGGCCCGGATCGCCATCAACTCGCTGCGGCTGCTCATCATGCACGCCGCGTGGAAACTCGACACCGAAGGCCCGTCGGCCTCGCTGTCTGAGGTGAGCCAGATCAAGGTGGCCGCGCCGGCCGTCGCCCAGCAGGTCATCGACTTCGCCATGCAACTGCACGGCGGTGCCGGCCTCTCCAGCGACTTCCCGCTCGCCGCCGCGTGGACCGCGGCCCGGGCGATCCGCCTCGCCGACGGACCGGACGAGGTGCACCGGGGCGTCATCGCCCGCATCGAACTCGCACAGCATGGAGCATCCCGATGAGAGTACTGATCACCGGCGGCGCCTCCGGGCTCGGCGCCGCGCTGGCCACCCGCTTCGCGGCCCGCGGCGACCGCGTGCTGGTCACCGACCTCGTCGAGCCGGCCGCCCTGCCGGACGGAGCCGAGTTTCAGCGGCTCGACATCACCTCCGAGGCCGACTGGGCCGTGGCGCGGGACCGGGTCCGCGACGACCTCGGCGGCCTCGACGTGCTGGTCAACAACGCGGGCATCGCCGCCGGCGGGCGGATCGACCGGCTCGGCGCCGACCACTGGCAGCGGGTCATGAACGTCAACGTGCTCGGCGCGGTGCACGGCTGCCGCACGTTCACGCCCCTGTTCAAGGAGCAGGGCAGCGGCCACCTGGTCAACGTGGCCTCAGCTGCCGGGCTGGTGCATCCGCCCGCGATGAGCTCGTACAACGCCAGCAAGGCCGCGGTGGTCGCGCTGTCCGAGACGCTGCGCCACGAACTGGGGCCGTGGGGCGTCGCCGTCTCGGTCGTGTGCCCCACGTTCTTCCGTACCAATCTCGCGGCCTCGCTGTCCGGCGACGACCCGGTGATGAGGCAGACCGCGACGAAGCTGATCGACACCGCGCCGCTGGGCGCCGACGAGATCGCCGGGCGGGTGCTGAACGGCCTCGACGCCGGTAAGTTCCTGATCATGCCGGACCGCAATGCCCGGGCCGCCTTCTGGATGAAGCGGCTCGCCCGGGCCGTGTACGACCGCCGGATGCTGGCCACCGGCGCCAAACTGCGCCGCACCGAACTCGACGGAGGCTCCGCATGAGCGACCGCATTGAGCGCAGCGAGGGCCAGGAGCGCATGCGAAAGGCAGGCAACGGATGAGCAAGGGCGTCGTCCTCATCACCGGGGCCAGTGCCGGGCTCGGCGAGGAGATGGCGCGGCAGTTCGCCGCGCTCGGCTACGACCTGGCGCTGTGCGCGCGGCGCACCGACCGGCTGGAACGCCTGCGCGACGAGCTCCCCGGGCGCCGGGTCAGCGTCCGCACGCTCGACGTCACCGACGACAGCGCGGTCTTCACCGTGTTCCAGGAGTTCGCCGCCGAGTTCGGCCACATCGACCGGGTGGTCGTGAACGCCGGGCTCGGCAAGGGCGCGCCGCTGGGCACCGGCCGGTGGGACGCCAACCGGGCCACCGCGATGGTCAACTTCGTGGGCGCGCTCGCGCAGACCGAGGCCGCCCTCGAGATCTTCCGCGCCCAGCGGCGCGGCCACCTCGTCCTGATCTCCTCCATGTCCGCGCTGCGCGGCATGCGCAGGTCGATGAGCACGTACGCGGCCACCAAGGCCGGGGTCGCCGCGATCGCCGAGGGCGTGCGCAGCGAACGGATCCCCGGCGTCGACGTCTCGGTGATCTTCCCCGGCTACATCCGCTCGGAGATGAACGAGCACGTACAGCAGCGGACCCGGTTCATGGTGGACACCGCTACCGGCGTGCGGGCGATGGTCGCCGCGATCGAGAAGCGCCGGATCAAGGCGTACGTGCCGGCCTGGCCGTGGGTGCCGATCGGCGCCGCGATGCGCGTCCTGCCGCTGTCGGTGGTCCGGAGGATGATTTGACCCGGCCGGTACGCACCGAGGACGCCTTCGACGTCGCGGCGGTCACGGCGTGGCTCGGCCTGGCCGAACCGCCGCAGGTCCAGCAGTTCACCGGCGGCGCCTCCAACCTGACCTACCTGCTGCGGTACCCGGACCGCGAACTCATCCTGCGCCGCCCGCCGGCCGGGAAGAAGGCGGCGAGCGCGCACGACATGGGCCGCGAGTACCGCATCCAGTCCGCCCTCGCGCCGGTCTTCCCGTACGTGCCGGAGATGGTGGCGCACTGCGCCGACGAGTCGGTGATCGGCTCACCGTTCTACGTGATGCGGCGCGTCGACGGCCGCATCCCCCGCCGGGAATTCGGCGTCGACCTGCCGCCCGAGCAGGTACGACAGCTGTGCACCCGGGTCCTGGACCTGCTCGTCGACCTGCACTCGGTCGACCCGGCCGCGGCCGGGCTCGCCGACCTGGGCAAGGGCGCCGGATACGTCGCCCGCCAGGTCGAGGGCTGGACCAGGCGGTACCGGGCGGCCCGCACCCGCAACGTCGGCTCGTTCGAGAAGGTGATGGCGTGGCTGCGCGACAACCAGCCCGCCGACCGGGGCACCTGCCTGATCCACAACGACTTCCGCTTCGACAACGTGGTCTTCGATCCGGACGACCCGACCCGGCCGGTCGCGCTGCTGGACTGGGAGATGGCCACCCTCGGCGACCCGCTGATGGATCTCGGCGGAGCCCTCGCCTACTGGGTGCAGGCCGACGACGGCCCGCTGTTCCGCGCCTTCCGCCGGCAGCCCACCCACACCCCGGGCATGCTGACCCGCCGGGAGGTCGTCGACTACTACCGGACCCGCCGCGGCATCGAACTCACCGATCGGCAGTGGGCGTTCTACGAGGTGTTCGGGCTGTTCCGGCTGGCCGCGATCGGGCAGCAGATCTACTACCGCTACCACCACCGGCAGACCACGAACCCCGCCTTCCGCCACCTGTGGGTAGCCTGTCTTCTGCTCGAGGCGCGGTGCCGGCGCATCATCCGCCGGGCGGGGAGGTGACATGGCACGGCTACTGCTCGTCCGGCACGGTCAGGCGTCGTTCGGCGCCGACGACTACGACGCCCTGTCCGAACGCGGTGCCGAGCAGGCGCGGGTGCTCGGCGGCTCGTTCGCCCAGCGGGGCATCCGGCCCGACGTGCTGCTGTGCGGGTCGCTGCGCCGCCACCGGGAGACCGTCGCCGGCCTGCGCGACGGGCTCGGCGGCGCACCCATCCCCGTACTGGCCGACCCGGGCTGGGACGAGTTCGACTTCCAACACGTCGTCGAGATCCACCGGCCGGCGTACCGCGACCGCGCGTACCTGATGGCCGAACTGGCCCGCACCGATCACCCCGGCCGGGCCTTCCAGGAGATCTTCGAGGCGGCCACCGCCCGCTGGTGCTCGAGCGGCGACGACGCCGAGTACATCGAGTCGTTCCCCGCCTTCCGCGCGCGGATCGTCGCGGTACTGGACCGCGCCCGCGAACTGCTGCGGCAGCACCGTGACATCATCGCGGTCAGCTCCGGCGGGCCGATCGCGATGGCCGTCGCCCTGCTGACCGCCGGCCCGCAGGCGGACCCGGCCACCCTCGCCACGACCTGGACCGCGCTCAACCGGGTCGCGGTCAACACCGGCGTCACGAAACTGGTCGCCGGACGGCAGGGGCTGTGGATGTCCACCTACAACGAGCACACCCACCTGGAAGCCGATCCGCGGCTGCTGACCTACCGCTGAATCCTGGAGCACCGCATGCCCCGCCGTCACATCAGCCCGCGCCGCTGGACACCGCCCGCCTTCGCCGACCGCGGGCAGACCGCACCACTGCGGGTCCAGCGCCGCCTGCCGACCGGCGGGCACGGCCCCGAGGACGTCGTCTTCGACGCCGCCGGACGGATCATCACCGGCACCGCGGACGGACGCATCGTGCGCCTCGACCCGGTCACCGGCGACCGCACGGTGCTCGCCGAGACCGGCGGGCGCCCGCTGGGACTGCACCCGCGCCCCGACGGCGGCGTCCTGGTCTGCGACCACGACAAGGGCCTTCTGGAGGTACGCCCGGACGGCACCGTCGAGGTGCTGGCCGACTCGGTCGACGGCGAGCCGATCACGTTCGCCAGCAACGTGGTTCAGGGCGGCGACGGCACCATCTGGTTCACCACCGCGACCAGCCGCTGGAACCTCGAGGACCACGTCGGCGACTTCTTCGAGCACTCCGGCACCGGCCGGCTGCTGCGCCGCGACCCCGACGGTACGGTCACCACCCTGGTGACGGGGCTGAAGTTCGGCAACGGTCTGGTCCTGGCCCCCGACGAGTCACATCTGCTGTTCGCCGAGACGGCCGGGTACCGGGTGCGGCGGCACTGGCTGACCGGCCCCGACGCCGGGCGCACCGAGGCGTTCGTCGACAACCTGCCCGGTTTCCCCGACAACATGTACCTGGGCAGCGACGGCCTGCTCTGGATCGGCATCGTCGCGCCGCGCAACCCGCTGCTGGACCGGCTCCTGCCGCTGCCGGGCCTCCTGCGGCTGCTGGTGTGGAACCTGCCCGACGCGGTGCGCCCCAAGCCCGTCGTGGTCGCCTGGATCATGGCATTCGACCTGGACGGCAGGCCGGTGCACGACCTGCGCGCCGACGACGGTTCCTACGGCTTCGTCACCTCGGTGGCCGAGCACGACGGCACAATCGTGCTCGGGAGCCTGATCGAGGACGACGTGGCGCTGCTGCCCACCCCGCAGGCGCCGCCCCGCGGCTGACCGAGCCGCCTACCGGCCGGCCGCGCGTCGCAGCGTGGACGGGCTCATTCCCCACCAGCGCCGGGCGCAGCGGCTCAGCACCGCCTGCTCGGCGAACCCGAGCAACCGACTGACCTGGGCGAGGGGCATGTTCGTGGTCGTCAGATAGCTGCGGGCGCGGGAACGGCGCAGGCTGTCGAGGATCGCCGCGTACGACTGGCCCTCGTCGGCGAGTTCGCGTTGCAGGGTGCGCGGATGCGTCGCGAGGACCTGGGCGACGTCGGCCAGGCTGGTGGAGCCCGTACCCAGGGCCTGCGCGAGGACCGTGCGCACCCGGGACGCCACGGCCGTGCCCGGTCCGGGCGCCTGCTGCGACAGGAACGCCAGAGCCAGGCTGCGCAGGGTCGCGTCGACGCCCTCGAGCGGACGACCGAGCAGGCTGGTGGGCAGCCGCAGCAGCGCCTCCGGCCGGCCGAAACGAACCGCCGCCCCGAACGCCTCGGTGTACCGCTCCCGCGGCGCGGCCGGCTGCTGCGGCAGGTCCACCGAGCGCAGCCCGTACCCGCCGCCGGCCAGGAAGGTCACCGTCCGGTGCAGGAAAAGCAGGGTCATGTCGGTCGCCTGCGGCAGCGGCCGGACCCCGGCGCCGAACGTATACCGCAACGCGGTGACCCCCGGTACCCCCTCCGGGTCGTCGATCAGCTCGATGTGCAGGTCGCGGGCGTGCACGAACATGTACCGAGAGGTGCACTCCAGCGCGTCGCCGACCGACGGCGAATTCTGGATCGCGACCGCCAGCGGCCCCAGCAGGCTCAGGTCCTGCGCGGCGGCAACCCGCAGGCCGAGGTCCGGACACCGCAGAGCCACCGCGGCGATCTCCAGCACGGCCGCGAGCGCGGTGTCCTCGATGAGCAGGTCGCCGGTGTCGAGCGCCTCGACGGGCAGGCGCGCCTGCCGGGCGTAGCGCACCGGGTCGCCGCCCAGCTGTGTCACGGTCTCGCGGAACTTCTGCAGACCAGCCGAGCGGACGAGTGACACGGCCCAAGATTATCGCCACCGCCACCGGTAGCTCCGCGTCTTGATGGCGTTTGCGCCGCCTGCCCAGCTGTCTCGACCGTCGGAGGAGCCGCAGACCCAGCGGCGCAACCTCCAGAAACCCTTCGCGGCTACGAATTGCAAGGAGTGTGGTTCGCCGTGCTGGTCTCTGGTGACGAAGCCATCGTGAAGTCGGCGAAATCGAATCCCGGAGAGACGATGCACGAAACCAGGACATCGTCGTCGGACGTGGGCACGGCCGACTGCCACATGTTCGGTGGAACCAGAGCCTGAGGCCTCTGCCCTGCGGCAACATCGGGCCCGAGGACAATTGTCTCGGCATCTGCTGCGGGGGAATCGTCGCCACCCGCCAGGCTGAGGGTCAGCGGAGCCCCCGCGTGCCACAGCCACAGCTCCGCGGACCGAACGCGATGCCAACGAGAGGTCTCGCCGGCGGCAAGCAGGAAGTAGATGGCTGTGGCGCTCGAACGCTCGCCCGGATAGCCAGGTGGATCGAAGGTGATGTCGGACGCCCAGCTCTGTCGGTACCAGCCACCCTCGGGATGCGGGGCCAGGTCGAGAAGCTCGGCCATCTGAGGGCGCCGGCCGCGGCCTGCTGCCGCACCGTTCGTGGGGGATGAGTCCACGTGACAACACCTCCGAGATGCGTCCTGCCGGTCCACGCTACTCGACGGTTCGACCACGGTCATTGCGATTGTCGCGGACGAGGTCGGCAAACGACCCACCTGACGGGGCCGGGGCGGGCGGCCGCCCCGGCCGGATGGTCAGGCGCAGCGCCTGCCGTTGTTGAGGCAGGCCGTGATCTTCTTCATCTGACGGCCGGAGTTGATGTTGATGAAGTCGTTGTGGTCGGAGAACGGGTTGTGGTTCTCCTCGGGGAACGAGTCGAGCGCGTACTGGCCTTTCGCCTGCACGTCCTGCGGAATGTCGTACGAGATGGTGATCCGCAGCTGGGGGATGGCCTTGAAGCCGCGTGGGCAGGCGCCCGACGACCTGTCGGCGAAGGCGAGGTGGGCGCGGTGGTTGTCGCTGTCGATGTCTCTGCCGTTCCAGCAGCCGGGGAAGTCCTGCACCCGTTGGACCCGGCTGCCGGCCGGGCAGATCGGGTACTTGTCCGACAGCCGGTCGGCGAAGCCGGAACAGGTCCAGGTGGCGCGGGCGTTCGCCGGGCCGCGGCTGGTGGGCTTGGCGTCACCGGTCAGTGCCCGTAGGAAGCGTGGCATCGCGGTGACCTTGCCGGTGGGGTTTCCGCGGTACTCGATCAGTACTTCGGTGGGGCGCACGATGCCGCCGGTGTTGCCGGGCAGCTCCAGGTCGGGTCCGCTGGGATCGGGGAGTGCCGCCGCTTCGCCTCCGCCGTTCTGTCCTTGGCCGTTCTGGTTGTCGGCGTCCTGGCCCTTGCCCAGGGTGCAGGTGGCGAGCTTGTCCAGGCCTTGCGGCCGCGGCGCGTCGCGGCCGATGGAGATCACGATCCGCTCGATCGTCGCGGTCCGCTTCGCCCGCAGTGCGCCGAGCACGCCGCCGTCGCCCGGCGCCTGCACCAGGCGCTCGTCGGCGTCGGCGATCTGCCTGTCCAGCTCGGCCAGGTTGCGGTCCACCTCGGCGAGGGCCTTATCCGGTACGCCGGGCAGCTTGTCGCGCAGCGAGGGACAGCGCACGGACGGGTTGGCCACGCTGCGGGCGCCCGCCGTGAGGTGACCGGTGTGCATGCCGTCGTAGCTGACCTCGCATTCGACCAGCGACACCAGCCCGGCCGATCGGGTGTTCAGCATGTGGCTGATCTTCTTGAGGGCGGTGGCGCGCTCGGCCCGCAGCGGGGCGATCACCGAGTCGTTGAAGTCCGCGTCGATCTGCCCTCGGCTCGCGGCGATGCGGTCGTTCGCGGCGGCTGTGGCCCGGTCGAGGCGGGCGAGTTGGCGGTCGACCGCGGCGCGGTAGCGGGCGGGCACCGCGGGGAGCCGGCTGCCTACCTGTGGGCAGGAGACGGTCGGTGTGGTGGTGGCGAGGGTCGCCTTCGCCCGTGCCGCGGCGTCGGCCCGGACCGCCTTGTCGATCCGGACGACCGGCCAGAAGTACGAGGACCTGTCGCCGTTGCGGCAGGTCGTGCCCGACGCGGCGAGGGCCTCGTCCGAGGTGTCGGCGGTGATCGCTTGGTTGCCGATGAAGTCGTGCACGTGCTCGGCGCCGTTCTTGATGCCCGGCTGCGCGACGGGGTTGTCGGGGCTGAACTTGCCGTTGCCGTTGGTGCCGCAGTCCACGGTGAACGTTCCGGTGGAGGCGCCGCGTCGTGGTTTCGGCGTCACCACGTTCGGGGCGACGTTCGCGATGGGTACGTAGTCGGCGAGGCTCGTCGCGGCGGAGGCTTCGCCTTTTCCGCCGCTGGACACGAAGTAGACGGTTGCCGCACCGGTGGCGGCCAGCGTCACCGCTACCGCGATCATGCGTCCTGTCCGGGCTCTTCTTCCGGCCTTCATCGATGCTCTCCTTCTGTGGGGGGTGGAGCGCGGACCTGCGCCTGTGTGCCGGAGTACGCGCGTGCGGCCGGGCCCGATCAGCCTCGGATCGGCACGTCATGGGTCGGTAAGATCTGGCCACTGCCGGTAGCGATGAAATCGCTGAGAACGGTCTTCGGACCGTCGATTCAGGTCTGCCACCGGCATCGCGACGAGGCCCGCAACAGGAAGCAGCACGACGCTACGAGCGGTGCCGCCGCGGCACATGGCCGTCCCGCGCCGTCACCGTCGTTCAGGCGATACCCGCGGGCAGGCGCATGACGAAGCGGCAGCCGCGGTCGATGTTGTGCGCCTCCACCCGCCCGCCGTGCGCCTCGACCAGGCCCCGGACGATGGCCAGGCCGAGGCCGCCACCCGCCGCCTGTGGCACCTCGACGCCGTGCGCCGGGGTTCTGGCGCGTTCGCCGCGAAAGGCGACGTCGAACAGCCGCGGCAGATCGTCCTCGGGTATGCCGCCACAGGTGTCGGAGACCGACAGCCATACCTCGGCGCGGTCCTGGCCGGCGGAGATGTGCACGGTGCCGTCCGGCGGTGTGTACCGGATCGCGTTGACCAGAAGGTTGGTCACGGCCCGGCTCAGCTCGGGTTCGCTCGCGCTGACGGTCGGCCACCCGGAATCGGCGGCGATCAGCCTGATACGCCGGCTTGCGGCCAGCGGCGCGATGGTGGTGAGGGCGTCGGACACGAGATCGGCGAGCGGGACTGTGGTGGGCACCAGCCGCAGCGCGCCGGCGTTGATTCGCGACAGCTCGAACAGGTCATCGACCAGCCGGGCCATCCGGTCGGTCTCGACGCGGATCCGCCGGTGGTATTCGGTCACGGTGTCGCGGTCGCGGACCACGCCGTCCTCCAGCGCCTCGGCCATGGCGCGCAGCCCCGCGAGCGGGGTCCGCAGGTCGTGCGACACCCAGGCGACGAGCTCACGACGCCCGGCCTCCGCCTTGCGCTCCTGCGCCTCGGCCTGCGCCGCCCACACCGCGGAGGCCGCCAGGCGCCGCCCGAATCCGAGACCGACGGCGAGGCTCACCAGCGCCGACGCGGCGACCGTGATCAGGACGACCTGCAGGTCGTGAGCCGAGAGGAACATGGCCTGTGCCACGGTGACCACTCCGGACACCACCGCGATCACGGTGGCGGCGAGCAGCACCCCGATGTGCACGAGGATCGAACGCCCCCGCAGCAACCGCAGCGCGACGGCGCCGCCGGTGGCGATGACCGCCCCGGACACCAGCGCGTAGAGGCCGATCAGCAGCATGTCGCTCACGTCGCCTCCCCGAACGTCAGCAGAGGTGAGCCGACGCCGGGGCGCTCAGCCATGGGCCCGGGCGACGCCGGCGGGTTCGTAGCTGTAGCCGACGCCCCAGACGGTGAGGATGCGCCGCGGTGTCGCGGGATCCTCCTCGATCTTCTCCCGGAGCCGGCGGACGTGCACGGTCACCGTCGACTGATCACCGAACTGCCAGCCCCAGACCTTCTCGAGCAGCTCCGCCCGGGACCACGCCCGGGCGGGGTGCCGCAGGAGGAAGACGAGCAGATCGAACTCCCGCCCGGTCAGCGCGAGGGATTCCCCGTCCAGGTGCACGACCCGGCGCCGGACATCGGCGCTGAGGCCGCCGTCGTTCAGCACCGCCGGCCCCGCCTGCTCCGCGGCGGGAGCGGCGCGCCGGAGCACCGAGCGGATCCGCAACACCAGTTCCCGCGGTGAGAACGGCTTCGTGACGTAGTCGTCCGCGCCGACCTCGAGGCCCAGCACCCGGTCGGCCTCCTCACCGAGCGCGGTGAGCATGACGACGGGCAACTCCGGCCACTGCCGGCGCAGCCGCCGGCACACCTCGATCCCGTCGATGCCCGGCAACATCAGGTCGAGGACGGCCAGGTCGGGCGGGAACTCCGCCACGGCCGCGAGCGCCTCCGCGCCGTCGGCGGCGAGCCGGACCAGGTGACCGTCCTGTTCCAGGTAGCGGCGAACGACATCGCTGACGGTAGGGTCGTCGTCGACGACGAGTACGCGGTAGGGCACGTGCTGACGCTACCCATCCGAGCCGGCCGCGCCGCGGACCTAGATCTTTCGAATTACTTACGGCTGCCGCGATCCGGGCGGCTGCGCGGACCTCGTGGCACACGATGGGGTGTATGCGTAGCGGCCGCGGGCCCTGATGGGCTACCCCTTTGGTAAGGACCACGGGCGGCCGTGTGGGTGCCGCGCGATTCCGTGTGACGCCGGCGAATCGAGCGGAGACTTCGCGACATGTTCAAGTACCTGGTAGCCACGCGGGCCCGGCGCCGGGCCGCCTGGCTGGTGCTCGCCGCCGGTGTGGTCGCCGTCGCGGTGGCCCTGCCGCTGTTCCAGCCGTGGAAGCTCTGGGTCGACGAGACCGTCGACGAGCCGCCACCCGCCGCCGCGGCGGCCGCCTCCGGTACGGCGAGCGCCGGTCCGCGGGCCGCGGCCGGGCCGGCGACGATCGCGCGGGGCACTTTCGTGAGCCACGAGCACGACACCACCGGCACCGTGCGCGTCGTGCGGGACTCCGACGGCTCGCGGTACCTGCGCGTCGAGGACCTCGACACCAGCAACGGCCCGGCGCTGAAGGTCTGGCTGACCGACGCGCCGGTGCTGGCCGGCAGGGACGGCTGGCACGTCTTCGACGACGGCCGGCATGTCGACCTGGGCGCGCTCAAGGGCAACAAGGGCAGCCAGAACTACCCGATACCGGCCGGCGTGGACCTCGCCGCGTACCGCAGCGTCTCGATCTGGTGCGCGCGGTTCCGCGTGTCCTTCGGCGCCGCCCCGCTCACCAACTGAGGAGACCGCCACCCATGCCCGAGACCCGCTACGACGACCTTCGCGCCCTGTTCGTCAACTGCACCCTCAAGCGTTCTCCCGAGCTGACCCACACCGGCGGGCTGATCGAGGTCAGCGCCGGCATCATGCGCAAACAGGGCGTCGCCGTCGACGTCATCCGCGCGGTCGACCACGACATCGCCACCGGGGTCTGGCCGGACATGACCGAACACGGCTGGGCCACCGACGAGTGGCCGGCGATCTACCGGGACCTGGTGCGGCCCGCCGACATCCTGGTCATCGCGGGACCGATCTGGCTCGGCGACAACTCCTCGGTCACCAAGCAGATCATCGAACGGCTCTACGGGTGTTCGAGCGAGCTGAACGACGCCGGGCAGTACGCGTACTACGGCCGGGTCGGCGGTTGCCTCATCACCGGCAACGAGGACGGCGTCAAGCACTGCGCCCAGAACGTGCTCTACAGCCTGCAGCACATCGGGTACACGATCCCGCCGCAGGCCGACGCCGGTTGGATCGGCGAGGCCGGCCCAGGCCCGTCCTACCTCGACCCCGGCTCGGGTGGCCCGGACAACGACTTCACGAACCGCAACACCACCTTTATGACCTGGAACCTGCTGCACCTCGCGCGAATGTTGAAGGACGCCGGCGGCATCCCCGCACACGGCAACCAGCGCAGCGGGTGGGACGCCGGCTGCCGCTTCGACTTCGCCAACCCCGAATACCGATGACCCCGCCGTCGCGCGGCGCCCTTGCCATCCTGTGACCCACGCCATATGCGGTTCCTGTCAGCTATCGAGGCCCCGTTTCGCTCAAGTCCTCGAGAGCAGGGGAACCGACAGGAGCAGCACATGAAGCAACGCATCGTCGTTCTCGGCGCCGGCTACGCCGGGGCCTACGTGGCCGGGAACCTGGCCCGCCGGCTGTCCCAGACGGACACCGAGATCACCGTGGTCAACGCCGAGCCGGACTTCGTCCAGCGCCTGCAACTGCACCGGCTCGCGGCCGGCCAGGAGATCGAGGCCCGGAGGCTCGCCGACGTCTTCGCGGGCACGGGGATACGGCTGCGCCTGGCCCGCGTCACCGCCGTCGATCCCCAGCGCCGGGTCGTCGCCGTGGCCGACGCCGACGGCGGCGAGCTCGGCTACGACACGCTTCTCTACGCGCTCGGCAGCCACGCCGCCGACCACGGCGTCCCCGGCGCGGCCGAGCACGCCTTCGACGTCGCCGGACGCCCCTCGGCGCTGCGCCTGCGCGAACGCCTGAACAGCCTGAGCGCGCGGGACGACGGCGGGAACGTGCTGGTCGTCGGCGACGGGTTGACCGGCATCGAGACCGCCACCGAGATCGCCGAATCCCGGCCGGACCTGTCGGTGACGCTCGTCGCCCGCGGCGAACTGGGCGCACCGCTCTCCGCCGGGGCCCGCTGCCACCTGCGCCAGGCCTGCGACCGGCTGGGCGTCACCGTTCTGGAGCACACGAGCGTCGAAGCCGTCGAGGCGACGCGGGTGCTGTGCGCCGACGGCACCGCCCTGGCATCCGACGCGACCGTGTGGACGGCCGGGTTCGCCGTCAGCCCGATCGCCGCCGCCGGCGGGCTGGAGGTCACCGAGGACGGTCGGATCGTCGTCGATCGCGTCATGCGGTCGGTCTCGCACCCGAGCGTCTACGCCGTCGGCGACAGCGTCTACGCCGTCGGCGACAACGGCCGTCCGCTGCCGATGTCCTGCGCTTCGGCGGGCTACACCGGGATGCAGGCCATGGCCGCCATCGTCGGACGCCTGACCGGCCGCAAGATCCCGAACACCAGGCTGGAGTATCTGGGCAACCACATCAGCCTCGGACGGCGGGACGGGATCCTGCAGATGGTCGACGGCGAAGCGCTGGCGAAGCCGAGGTATGTGGGCGGCTGGAAGGCTGCGCGGATCAAGGCGGGCATCCTCGCGATGTCGCTGTGGACCACCTCGCACCCGACCTTCGGCCTGCCCAGGCGCAGGCGCCACCTGGTCGCCGTGCCGGATGCGTCCGCCGAGATGCCGGTCGCGTAGCCGCCGGATGACTAGGGTGGTCCGCGTGGACAGCACCGCCACCGATCGCTTCGACGCCGGTCGATTCGAGGCCAGTCGAAGCCGGCTGGGCTCCCTGGCCTACCGGCTGCTGGGCTCCGCCACCGACGCCGAAGACGCCGTGCAGGACGCGTTCCTGCACTGGCAGGCCGCCGACCGGCAGCGGATCAGGGTGCCGGAGGCATGGCTGACCAAGGTCGTCACCAACCTGTGCCTCGACCGGCTCCGCTCGGCACAGGCCCGCCGCGAACGCTCCGTCGGCGCCTGGCTGCCCGAACCGCTCCTCGAAGGCGACCCGATGCTCGGCCCGGCCGACACATTCGAGCAGCGCGAATCGGTCTCTCTGGCCGTGCTGACTCTCATGGAGCGCCTGTCACCCCTCGAGCGGGCCGTCTACCTCCTGCGCGAGGCGTTCACCTACAGCCACGCCGAGATCGCCGAGATCCTCGACATCACCGAGTCCGCGAGCCAGCAGCACCTCCACCGGGCCCGGCGCCGCTTCGCCGCCGCGCGCCGCGGCCGCGATGGCGAAGTCGACCCGGCGTCCGCCCGCAGGATCGTCGAGGAATTCCTCGCCGCTGCCTCCTCGGGCCGCACCGAACGGCTGGTGGCGCTGCTCACCGACGACGCGACCGCGATCTCCGACGGCGGCGGCCTGATCGGGAAGCTGCTGCGGTACGACACTCCGCGGCGCGTCGCCGCCGCGGCACGAGCCGGCCTCAGACCCACACCCGCGAAACGGCGCCTTGCCGGCGGCACGCCCGTCATCCATCACTCGCTCGTCAACGGCGCCCCCGCCATCCTCTTCGTGCTGGGCGAACAGGTCGTCGGCACCGTGGCGTTCGACATCACCGACGGCAAGATCGCAGCCATGTGCGGCATCGCCGCCCCCGACCGCCTCGCCCGCCTCACCGAGGCCTGGCGTCAGCACGGGCCGGGCACGCCGCCTTAAGGCGTCAGCGCCGCCACGTCCTATTGCCTTTCAGGCCCGTAGCCCGTGCCGGTCACCACGATGTCGTCGCCGTCGCGGACCACGTTCTCCACGGTGTTGATGACGAAGTCGTAGTCCCGTGCCGGCGCGTAGGCGTCGAGGATGTCGAAGTACAGATATCGGCGCATGACCAGCGACATCACCTCGGCGTGGTCCCGACGGAGAGCAGCGGCCGACGGCCACCCGGCAGCCGCGAGCGCGATGGTGGTCGCGTCGTCGTCATCGCCGAACCTCTCGTAGTCCTCGCGCAGTTCGATGAGGCACTGCTCGAGATTCTGTGCCAGCCGCTCGGTGAACTCATCGATCGGGCGCCGCAACACGTACCGGAAAGGTGTCCTGTCGTGAACCGGTTGACCGAAGTTCATGGCGCGATAGGTGACCCGATCTCCTGGGATCAGGAAGCCTTCGATCTCGAACTGAACGGTCATCCTGGGCACCCGTCGGGGGTGGTAGCTGTGCGATTCGGTCGGCGAGTATATTACGCCGCCCTCTTCGTTGGGCTGACGCGGTGGCGACGGCCGGCGATCGCCGGGTAACGGCAGGTGAATAGGTCGTTCGCCATATCCCGGCCGTGGAGCGCCGGTTGCTAGCTTGCCTGTCGGCGCTGGTCCACCGGCGTGCGCGCGGACGGATCATTCCGCGAGGTCGGCCATGTACCGAACGGAGATGAACTGTGAAATACCACAAGCTCAGCGCTGTCGGCGCCCTACTGACGGCGACTCTGGCGCTGTCGGGATGCGGCCTGACGGCTGAGCCGACGAAAGAGACCGGTGCCACCGGCGCCGGCGCCGCGAAAGGCGCTCCCGCCGTGAAGGCGGAGGACATCGACGCCTGCAAGCTCCTGACGGCCGCCGAACTGGAGGAGACCTTCGGCAAGGCAGCCGGCAAGCCGCAAGGGGGGTCGACCACGATTGATGAGCCGGTCCATCTGACGAATTCGAATTGCATATTCGCGGCCAAGGACGACGTGCCGTTCGACGTGTACGTGATCGTGCAGCAGTACGACACCGAGAAGAGCGCCGACGATCTCGGAAGTGATGGCACCAAGCCGGTGAGCGGGATCGGTGAAGCCGCGGTCTCCGTAGAGGCCAAAGAACGCGGCCCGGACCGCCTGCCTCCCACGACCCAGGTGCGGTTCGTCGTCGACAACAAGCTGGTCAACGTGTCGAAGGTCTACGAAGGTGATCGGGCTCCGGGCGACCCGGCCGCCGACGTCGCCATCGTCGTCGAGCTCGCCAAGAAGGTGGCCGACCGGCTCTGACGCCCCGCCGGCGTCGGTCCGCGACCGCGGCGACGCCGAGACGCCGGCGCGGCCGGCCGAGCTCAGGCGGGGAACGCGGCTCTGACGCGCAACAACCAGTCCTCCACCGTGCGGCGGTCCGGCTCGTCCGGCAGGGCGCTCGCGCACCCATCGAACGCCTCCTCGTAGCCGGCCATCACCTCGCGCGCATGCTCGATGTCGCCGGCGGCGACCCGCTCGCCGAAGTCGAGGAACCGCTGCGGGTCGTCGAGCCGGATCCGCAGGCTGCCGGTGGCGTACAGCTCGTAGCCCTGCGTGCACAGCCTGAGCAGATGACGGGCGTGCTTCGCGGTGCGCCTGTGGGCGTCGCCGTGGGCCTTCAGCTTCCGGAACTGCTGGGTGGCGTAGCCGAGGTAGGCGTCACGGGTTCGCTTGGCGGACAGGAACGCGGATCTGATGCCGATCAGTTCCTCGCCCAGCGGCGTGGTCACCTCGTGCGAGTCCAGCCACATCAGCTCGCTGACGGTCGGGTTGCCGCCCAGTGCCAGCGAGCAGTACCTCCGTGCCTCGTGGTAGGTCGCGTCCGGCTTCGACGAGACGACCGACTCCTGCGGAGACGACAGGCCGTGAAATGCCGTGGCCGGCGCCGCGAACAGCCCCAGCCGGTCGAGGTCGGAGTCCGGCCCGGCCAGCCCGTACGCGGTCGAGCCGACGACGCCGTCGAGCAGCACGTTCCGAACATCCATCGCGAGTACCTCCCAGTGCGCCGAACGTCGTCCATCCAAGCCCGTCGCACCCCGTCTTGACCACCTGATTTCAGCGTTGTCCGCGCGGCAGCCGGTGAGCCGGGATTCCCGGGAGCCGTTGGGTGACGGTTATCTGATCGGTCGGCGCCAATGTGCCGATCCGGTTACGTACCCGTGTCGATGTGGCGGCGTACGGGTTTCCGGCGTGAATTTTCGGCATGATGCACCTCTCATTGACTTGATCGGGGAGATGCCAAACGAAAATATTGCGCTCTGTCCATTGAGGAGAACTCAGCGTGGCCACCACGTGGCTGCCCATCCGAAGGCGTGCTGGTGACCCACACCCGTTTCGAATCGATCGGCGTCTACCTTCCGGCGGCCGTTGTCTCCACCCGCGACCTCGTCGCGCAGATGAGCTATCGACCACCGTTCGACCTGCAGGCCATCACGGGCATCGCGGAGCGACGGGTCCACGACAAGCGGCCGGATTCCTTCGAGGACTCCTTCGTGTTGGCCCGGCGCGCGGCCGAGGACTGCCTGTCCCGTTCGCGGTACGCCGCCGCCGACCTCGACGTGATCATCTCGGCCTCGATCACCCGGTTCAAGGACGGCGACGACTTTCATTTCGAGCCGTCCTTCGCGCACCAGCTCGCGCGGGCCCTGGGCGCCCGGCGGGCGATTCACTTCGACGTCTCCAACGCGTGTGCCGGAATGATGACCGGCGTCGCGATCCTGGACCGGATGATCAGGGCCGGCAGCGTACGCAACGGAATCGTGGTCAGCGGTGAGCGGATCACCGCGATCGCGGAGACCGGGGTCAAGGAGATCAGCGAGCCGTACGACCCGCAATTCGGCTCGCTGACCGTCGGCGATTCCGGTGCGGCGGTCATCATCGACGAATCCACGTCGGAGGCCGACCGGATCCACTATGTCGAGCTGATGACCTGCTCGGAATATGCACACCTGTGCATCGGCAAACCGAGCGACCGCAATCAGGGCATCGCCCTTTACACCGACAACCAACAGATGCACAAGGGGGAGCGCTCCGGGCTGTGGACCCGGTTCCAGAGCGACTTCCTGGCCAAGCGCGGGTCGAACTTCGCCGCCGAGGGCTACGACTACATCGTCCACCACCAGGTCGGCAGCAGGTTCATCCGCAACTTCAACGGCCACGGCGAGGCCGATTTCGGTACGCCGATGCCCGAGTCGCTGTCCGTGGTCGAGAAGTACGGCAACACGTCCACCACCTCGCACTTCCTGGTCCTGCACGACCACCTGCGCAGCCCCGGTGCCCGCGCCGGAGCGAAGTACCTGTTCGTGCCGGCCGCCTCGGGTGTGGTCAGCGGCTGCGTGTCCGCCACCATCAGCTCGCTGGAGGTCTGAGCATGCCCACCGCCATCACGTCGACGGCAGTGAGCACGGACCCGCACCTGGGCGGATCCATCGCGCACTCGTCGGCCGCCGCCACCGCCTGCCTCGAGCGGGCCGGCATCCACCCCGACCAGGTGGACCTCCTGATCAACGTCGGCGTCTACCGCGACGAGAACATGGCCGAGCCGGCGATGTCGGCGCTGATCCAGAAGAACGTCGGCACCAACCTGGACTACCTGCGCTCGGGCCGCGCGGCCCTGTCCTTCGACCTGATGAACGGCGCCTGCGGGGTGCTCAACGCGGTGCAGGTGGCCGGTGCGTTCCTGGACACCGGCGACGCCGAGTTCGTCCTGGTCGTCTCCGGCGACGCGCACCCGTCCGGGCGGCCGGACCCGAACTTCGGTTACGCCTCCGTCGGCGCGGCGATGCTGCTGTCGCGCACGGCCGACGCCGGCGCCGGGTTCGGCCGGGTCGGCACCGCGGCCGACGACGGCGACGCGCCGGGTGTGGTCGGCTACCTCGACCTCGGCGCGGCCGGCACGCACGGCCGCGAGCGGATCAGCGTGGACCGGGACGGCGACTACACCGACCGGCTGGTCGAGTTCGCGGCCGCCGAGGCGGCCCGGTACGCCGCCGCGGAGGGCCTCGACCTGTCGGACACGCTGCTGGTGGCCTCGCAGCCGACGCCGGCGTTCGCGGCCGAGCTGGCCCGGCGCCTGGGGATCGCGGCACCGGCCGTGGTCACCGTGCGCGGCGTCGACGGTGATCCGCACTCCTCCGCGCTGACCCTCGCCTACCACCAGGCGGTCGGCACCGGCCAGGCGGCCGAGTACCCGCGGGCGCTGTTCGTGGCGGCCGGCGCCGGCCTGTCGGTGGCGTGCTCGGCCTACCACGGCGCCCCGTGATGGCCGTCTCGACGACGACCGGCGTCGCGGCCCGGCTCGCCGCCCACGCGGCCGCGTTCGGCGCGCGCGACGCCGTGATCCGGCCCGGCCACGGCCGGCTGACCTTCCGCGAGCTGGACGAGCGCTCCGACGCCTACGCCGCCGGCCTGCGCGCGCAGGGTGTCGGCAAGGGCACCAAGACGGTGCTGATGCTGCGCCCGGGTCTTGAGCTGTTCCCGGTGCTGTTCGGGCTGCTCAAGCTCGGCGCGGTGCCGGTCGTCGTCGACCCCGGCATGGGCGTACGCCGGATGCTGCACTGCTACCGCAGCGCCGGTGCCGATGCGTTCATCGGCATCGGGGTGGCACACCTGGTGCGCCTGCTCAACCGGCGCGCGTTCGCCGGGGTGCGCACGCTGGTCACCGCCGGGCGGCGCTGGGGCTGGGGCGGGGTGACGCTGCGTACGCTCGCCGGCCGTCCGCCCGCGGCGCCGATCGCCGGGCCGGACCCCGACGACCTGTTGATGATCGCCTTCACCACGGGCAGCACCGGGCCGGCCAAGGGCGTCGAGTCGACACACCGCGCGCTGGAGGCGATGGTCGAGCAGGTGATCGCCGTGCACGGCCAGTCGCCGGACGACGTCGCGCTGGTCACCTCGCCGATGTTCGGCCTCCTGCACCTGCTGATCGGCTCGTCCTGCGTGCTCGCACCGGTCGACCCGACCCGGGTGGGCGATGCCGACCCGGCGGCGATCGCCGACGTCGTCGACCGATTCGGCGTCACCTCGATGTTCGCCTCCCCGGCGCTGCTCGCCAGGTTCGGGGAACATCTGCGTGACACCGGCCGGCGGCTGCCGACGCTGCGCTGCCTGGTCTCCGGCGGCGCCCCGGTCCCCGACGAGGTGGTGCGGACGCTGCACGGTGCGCGGCTGCGGCTGCACACCACCTACGGCGCCACCGAGGCGCTGCCCATCGCCTCGATCTCCGCCGCCGAGCTCACGCCGGACACCGGCGCCGCCGCCGGGGCGGGCACCTGCGTCGGCCGCCCGGTGACCGGGATCGAGGTGCGCATCGTGCGCACCACCGACGAGCCGATGCCGGTGTGGCGCGAGGACCTGCGCGCGGCGCCCGGCGAGATCGGCGAGATCACCGTCGCCGGTCCCACCGTCAGCCCCCGGTACCACCGGCTGCCCGACGCCGACGCGGCCGCCAAGATCGCCGACGGTGACCGGCGCTGGCACCGCACCGGCGACCTCGGCTGGATCGACGACGACGGCCGGATCTGGTTCTGCGGACGCAAGAGCCAGCGGGTCGGCGACCTGCACACCGTGCAGTGCGAGGGCGTCCTCGACGCCCACCCGGACGTGCACCGCACGGCGCTGGTCGGCGTCGACGGCCGCCCGGTGGTGTGCGTCGAGGCGCGCCGTGGCGTCCGCGACGACGACCGGCTGCGACGCGAGCTGCGCGAGCTGGCCGAGAGCCGGCCGGTGACCAAGCCGCTGGACACGTTCCTGTTCCATCCCTCGTTCCCGGTCGACATCCGGCACAACGCGAAGATCAACCGGGAGTACCTGTCGGTCTGGGCGGCGCACCGGCTGCGGCCGGGCCGCCTGCGCGACCTCGCACCGCGCGTCGTCCCGCTCGCCGGCTGGGCCTTCCTCGGCTACGGCCTGGTCGCTCCGATGCCGCACCCGGCCCTTTGGGCACTGTGGTGGATCGATGCGTTCCTCAGCATCGTGGTGCACGCCCTGCAGCTCCCGGTCGCGCTGCGCCGGGCCCGCCCGGCCGGCGTCGCACCGTTGCGAGCCGCGGTGCTGACCCTCGCCTTCGGCGCGACCTGGTGGCGGGGGCTGCCGTGAGGGTCCTGGTGACCGGCGCGTCCGGCTTCCTCGGCGGCCACCTCGTGGAGGCGGCCGCCGCGGCCGGTGACCAGGTACGCGCCCTGCTTCGCCCGGGGGCCACGATCAGCGCCGGCGCCGATCGCGTCGAGCTTGCCCGCGGCGACCTGTCCGACCCGGCGTCGCTCGCCGCGGCGACCCGCGGGGTGGAGGTCGTCTACCACTCGGCCGCGCGGGTGACCGACCACGGCAGCCGGGCGCAGTTCCACGACACCAACGTCGCCGGCACCGAACGGCTGCTGGCGGCGGCCCGCGCGGGCGGCGCACGCCGGTTCGTGTTCGTCAGCAGCCCGAGCGCGGTGATGGACGGCGGCGACCAGCTCGCCGTCGACGAGAGCACGCCGTACCCGGACCGGTACCTGAACCTGTACTCGGAGACCAAGGCGGCCGCGGAACGCCTCGTGCTGGCCGCGAACGCGCCCGGCTTCACCACCTGCGCGCTGCGCCCGCGTGGCATCTGGGGGCCGCGTGACCGGCACGGCTTCCTGCCCCGGCTGGTCGCGAAGCTACGCGCGGGACGCCTGCCCGACCTCTCCGGCGGGCGTACCGTGCACGCCTCGCTGTGCCACGCCACCAACGCCGCCCGGGCCTGCCTGCTCGCCGCGGCATCGGAGCGGGTCGGCGGCCGGGCCTACTTCGTTGCCGACTCCGAGATCAGCGACGTGTGGGCGCTGATCGCGCAGGTGGCCCGGCTGTTCGACGCGACGCCGCCGACGCGCCGGGTGCCGCCGGCCCTGCGCGACGCGCTGGTCGGCGCCGTCGAGGCGGTGTGGCGCATCCCGTACCTGCGCAACCGCCACTCGCCGCCGCTGTCGCGGTACTCCGTCGCGCTGCTGACCAGGTCGAGCACGTACGACACGAGCGCCGCGACCCGCGACTTCGGGTACGTCCCCGTGATCGACCAGCAGACCGGGCTCCGGCAGCTGCGCGCGTGGGCCGACGGCATCGGCGGCGTCGACGAGTTCACCAGGTACGCCCGGTGAGCCGCTACCAGCGGCCGGTGTCGCCGACCGAGTGGCTTTACCTGGCCGGCCAGCGCACCATGCCGCCCTTCGCGGTCCAGCTCGTCGTGGAGGGCGAGGGGAGCCTCGACCCCGCGGCGCTGACCGAGGCGGTGCGGGTGGGTTCGGCCGCGTGCCCCGGCGCCCGCCTGGCCCGGCGGGGCCGCACCTGGATCGACACCGGCGCGGCCCCGCCGGTGACCGTCGCCGGGCCCGCCTCCCTGTGTGCCGGGCCCGCGTCCGCTCCGCTGGAGCGCACCTGCGAGGTCGTGGCCGCCGAGGGTGCGGTGCTGTTCCGGGCCTCCCACGCGGTGATGGACGGCCGGGGCGTGCTGACCTGGGCGGCGGACGTGTTCCGGGCGCTGCGCGGCGAGCCGCCGCTGGGTGCCCACGCGGTGCTCACCGACCACGGCCTGGCCGAGCGGCTGGGCACGCCGGGCCGGCGACCCCGGACGAGCGTCGGCTGGCGCTCTCCGGTGGCCGGACCGGCCGCGCACCGGGCGACGGCGCAGGGCTGGGCCCGCCGGACCGTCGACGGCAACCATCCCGGGCTCGTCGCGAAGCTCGCCGCGGCGGTGGCCGGATTCACCGGCACCGACCGCTCCCGCCTCATGGTGCCGGTCGACCTGCGCCGGCACGACCCGGCGCTGCGCAGCACCGCCAACCTGAGCCTGCCGGTGTTCCTCACCGCGGGACCGGACGAGACGTGGCAGAACCTGCACAAGCAGATCCTGCGCGCCCTGGTCGAGCGGCGCGAGGTCACCGTCGGTGCGGCGGAGCGGGCCGCGTACCGGCTCCCGCTGGGCCTGCTCTCGGAGTTCCTGAGAGTGGCCGGCGACCGGTACCTGTGCACGGCGATCCTGTCTCACCTCGGCCGCGTCGATCCGGCCGAGTTCAGCACCGACGGATTCCGGGCGTCGACCGTCTACTCCCTGCCGACCCACGCGCCGCTGGCCCCGCTGACGATCGTGGCGACGGCGCCGCCCGGGCGTACCGAGCTGACCGTGGCACACCACGGTGCGGCCGAGCGCGCCGAGGCCCTGCTGGACGCGGCCGAGGCGGCGCTGTCGCCGCACCGGCACTGGGCGGGCAACGACACCCGGCGCGACGTGCCCGGAGCCACCCTGACCGGCCTGTTCGCCCGGCGGGTGGCGGCGGCGCCGCACGCCGTGGCGCTGACCGGGCCCGCGGGCGAGGTGAGCTACGCCGAGCTGGACCGGCGGGCCGACGCGGTGGCGCACGCGCTGCGCGAGCGGGGCGTGGGTCGCGGCGCGGTCGTCGGGCTGCTCGCCGACCGGACGGTGGAGGCCGTCGCGGGGCTGTTCGGCGTCCTCAGGGCGGGCGCGGCCTATCTGCCGCTGGACCCGTGGCATCCGGACGGCCGGATCGACCAGGTGCTGCGCGACGCGGGCGCCCCGCTCTGCCTGGTCGGGCGTCGCCAGGCCGGGCGGGTCGGCATCGACCACCTGATCCTCGAGGATCTTCCAACGGCCGGTGCGCCGCCGGCGGCGGACACCACCACCCCCGGCGACCTGGCGTACGTCATCTACACCTCCGGCTCGACCGGGCGACCCAAGGGGGTGGAGGTCGAGCACGCGAGCCTCGTCAACTACGTCACCTGGGCCACCGAGCTGTACCGGGTCGACGCGCGAACCCGGTTCGCGCTGTTCACCTCGCTGGCGTTCGACCTGACCGGCACGGCGATCCTGCTGCCGCTGCTCGCCGGCGGCAGCGTGGCGCTGGTGCCCGGCGAGCTGACACAGGGCCTGGGCGAGATGCTGGAACGCTCCGGCGCCAACGCCCTCAAGCTCACCCCGGCGCATCTGGACCTGATCGGGCGGCTGGGCCTGTCCCCGGCCGGCTTCACGGTGCTCGTCGTCGGCGGCGAGCAGCTGCGCCCGGCGGTCGCGGCGGCGGCACAGCGCGCGTTCGGGTCCGGGTGCCGGATCGTCAACGAATACGGGCCTACCGAGGCGACGATCGGCTGCGTCGTGCACGTCTTCGACGCCGGCCGCGACACCGGCGCGGCGGTGCCGATCGGGCGGCCCGTTGCCAACACGTCGGTGTTCCTGCGGGGCGCCGACGGGCGTTTCGTCGCGCCGGGCGAGACCGGCGAGATCTACCTCGCGGGCGCCCAACTGGCGCGCGGCTACCGGGGTCGGCCCGACCTCGACCGTGAGCTGTTCCTCCGGCTGGCCGACGGAACCCGGGTGTACCGGACAGGTGACCTGGCCCGGGTGTCCGACGGGGCACTCGAGTTCCTCGGCCGCACCGACGGGCAAATCAAGATCCGTGGGTATCGGATCGAACCCGCCGAGATCGAGGCGGCGATCGAGGCGTGTCCCGGCGCCGTACGGGCCGTGGTGGTCGCGCGGGACAAGCTGCTCTGCGCGTACGTGATCGGTGCGGGGACGTCCGGTCAGGACATCCGCCGCCACCTTTCGGAGCGCCTGCCGCACTACCTGGTCCCGTCCGCCGTCGTCCTGGTCGACGAGTTGCCGCGGACGGCGAACGGGAAGATCGACGTCGGATCCCTGCCGGACCCGTTCGCCCACCGCGAAGCGCCGGCCGGGCAGCCCGGCGCCCGGGACGAGATCGAGGAGCGCGTGTCGCGGATCTGGGCCAGGATTCTCCGGATCGATCCTGCCCTGGTCGGGCCGGACAGCGACTTCCACGCCCTCGGGGGCGACTCGCTGTCGATGCTGGAGATGCTCGCGGCGGTCGCGGCGGAGCTGCCCGGCGCGTCCAAGGACGCGCTGGCCATGCCGGTGATCCATGACCCGACGCTCGCCGCGGTCACCGCGGCGATCCGCGGCGGCGCGGCGTGACGGCCCCGCGCATCCGCCCGGCCACGGTGGCGGACGCCGACTACGGGTCGGCCATGGTGGAGCACGCGCGCTCGATGGCGCTCACGTCGGGGCTGACCGCGGTCGAGCTCGACGTGTCGTTCTCCAACCCCCGCGCCCAGCGGCTCTACGAGCGGCTCGGCTGGGTGGCGACGGGCGAACGGCCCGCGCCCGCCGGCTGCGCCCACGGCGGCTTCCGGAGGATGCGCCGCCGCGCCGGGTGAGCCGTCACCGCAACGAATCGCGGGCCGGCGTGCCCCGCAAGCGACGGCCGCTCCCCGCCGACCAGGTCAAGTTCGATCCGGAGTGGCGTGCGCTTCAGGATCCATCAGCGGGTGACCCGGGACGCCCGTTCCTCGGGGTGCAGGATCGCGTCGCGCAGGTCGGTCAGGTCCCAGCGGGAGATGCTCGCGTCCTCGCCGGCCGCCGCGAGGGTGTTGCCGTCGGCGCTGAAGGCCACGGTCTTCGCGATCGGCACCGCGGGCCGGGTCAGCGCGGCCCGCTCGACGGGCACGGCCGGATCGCTCAGGTCGAAGACGCGGATCGTTCCGTAGTCGTTGACGGCCAGCATGCTGCCGTCCGGGCTGAAGGCGGCGTGCACGATGCCCAGTTGCCCGTTGCTGTGCAACGGCAGGGCGACAGCCGCATGGTCCGGCGACGACAGGCGCATTGTTCCGGTGCGGTACTCGGTGCTCAGCGCGAGCCGCCCGTCCGAGCTGCGGGCGATCGGGCTGCCCTCGCGCGGCACGGGTGCGGCCGGTAGCCCGACCGGATGGTGGAGGTCGGCGATGTTCCAGGCGTGCCGGGCGTAATCGGTCGAGGTCACGCTGACCCGGGTGCCGTCGCCGGATACCTCGAGCCGGCCGGACGGGGCGCCCGCGATCGCGGACGCCGGCACCGGCTTCCCGGGCCGGGTCACGTCCCAGAACGACAGCGTCTTCAGCGTGGTCGTGACGAGCGCGGACCGTGCGGGGATCAGGCGAGCCTGGAACAGCCCCTCGACGGGCAGGCTGCTGTGGAACACCGGCGGGCCGGCGCCGGTGGTCCGCCAGAGTGAGACGACGTCGTTCGCCTCGGTGAGCATCATCCCCGCTTCGAAACAGATCGTGGAGACGTCCTTCAGCCGGGCGTCGGACCACACCTGCTCGGGCGGATGGGCGGCATCGGCCGTCGCCCATCGCAGCACCGAGCCGTCGTCACCGGCGCTGAGAAAGTGCCGCCCATCGGCGGTGAAGGCCAGTGCCGTGACCGGAGTGTGCTGATCGGCCAGATCGGCGAGCTTGACCGGCGCGTCCGGCCTGCTCACGTCCCAGACCGTGATGGTGTGGCTGCTTCCGGCCATCACCATCGTCCGGCCGTCCGGGCTGATCGCCAGCTCGTCGACGCCGCTGGTGTTGGTCCCGGCCAGCGGCGGCAGCGGCCGGATCCGCCCCGGAACGGCGACGTCGTAGGCGACCGACGAGGTAAGCGTCCCCGACATCAGCATCTTGCCGCCGGGATGGAACCGGATGGCCATCGGATCGGACGGCGACCCGGCCCAGGCGCTCTGATAGGCGGGCTTGCCCCGATCGATCCGCCAGAGGGCGACGGAATTGTCCTTGCTGCCGGTGGCCAGCAACTTCCCGTCGGGGCTGAAGTCCACGGCCCACAGCGTTCCGCCCTGAAACCCACGCGGTGTCTCCGCGACGCGATTCGGTCTTCCCGGATCTCGTACGTCCCAGAGCGTCGCCGCCGGCCCGAACCCGTTCCGCGCCGTCGCCAGCATCGTCGCGTCCCGGTTGAACGCGAAGTCCGTGATCGTGTTCGCGTGCCGGTGCCACACCAGCGGCCCGATCGCCCCGAGCCGCTCCGGACGCGCGGGATCCGCGAGGTCCCACAACGCTCCGGGGTTGCCCTGCCCGTCGACCTCGCTCCCGGCCACGGCCAGGATCCGGCCGCGCGGTGCGAACACCACCCGTTGCGCTCCGTGGCTCAGCGGGATCGATGCGACAGGACGCGACCCGTCGTACACCAGAAGGTTCGTCCCGTCGGCGGCGGCCAGGAGCGTTCCGTCGGCGCTGGTGTCCATCGACGTGATGGCCGCGCCGCCGGGTGGCCGCAGGATGCCCCGTAGCCGTGACCCCAGCAGGGTGGTGACCAGTGAGGACCGGGCCTTCGGGCCGGGGCCGACCGAGGTGGCGCGGACGATCGCGGCCTTGGAATCACCGGCCCGGAGCAGTTCGGCCTGCAAGAGCGTCGCCTGCTCCCGGGCGTTCAGGGCGCTGGCCGACGCGTCCGCGCGCAGCCGGGACATCGTGACCGCCGCGGCAACCGCGACGACCGCGACCACCGCCAGCGCGGCCATCGCACCGGCCCGCCGACGGGCACGCCGGCGCGACGCGGCCTCGGCGGCCTCCAGGAACGCGAGCGCGACCGGCGGCAACGGATCCCGCCCGGGCAGGTAGGCCGCCTCGCGCGCGGCGGCGAGCCGGTGACCTCGATAGAGATCGTCCGAGCTCTCGTCGTGCCTGCGCCACTCGTTCGCCGCCGCGATCAGCCTCTGCCGGGCGCGCAGACCCGCCCGGTCCGACTCCACCCAGCCGCGTAGCCGGGGCCAGGTCCCGATCAGTGCCTCGTGGGTGATCCGCACCCCGTCCGCGTCCGCGCTGAGCAGCCGGGCCCTCTCCCCGGTGAAGAGATCGACGATCCTCCGGCAGTCCTCGACCGGGAGCCCGTCCACGAGCTCGTCCCAGGGCAGCATCTGCCGTACGTGATCGGCCCGGTCGCCCACCCGGATCAGCCGCAGCAGCAGTTGCCGGGCGACGTCCCGCGGCACCTGTGCGAGGACCGCCTCCGCCGTCCGGGTCAGCGCCTCCCGCAGGCCACCCGTCGCCCGGTACGCCTCGACGGTCATCGCGCCGTCGTGCCGCTGCCAGGTGACCCGCATCGCGTGCGACAGCAGCGGCAACCTCCCCGGCTCGTACGCGGCCCGGCCCTCGGTGACGCCAAGGTCCTCCAGCAGCAGGTCGACCAGTTCCGGCGCGACCTCCAGCCCGGCCCGCCGCGCCGGTGCCGTGATCGCCTCCCGGATCTCCCGCGCCGACATCGCGGCGATCACGACCGGGGTGTCCACCACCAGCCCGGACAGGACCGGGTCGACGGTCAGCCGCCCGTAGAAGTCCTCCCGGACGCTGACCACCACCAGCGCGCATGCCGGCCCGCCGAGGTCCGCGCTCGCCAGCGCGAGCAGCGCCCGGACGAAGGCGTCCCGCTCGACGTCGTCGGCGCCGAACACCTCCTCGAACTGGTCGACGACGAGCACCAGCTTCTTCGCCTCCAGCGCGGTGCGCAGCGCCGGGAGCAGGTCGGCCGGCCGCTCCCGGATCATCTCGGCGACCTCCCGCGGGCAACCGTCCAGACAGGAGGAGAGCTGCGAGGCGAGCGTGCTCACCGGCGTACGTCCGGGGGTGAAGACACGGCGCGGACCGGTGACCGCGAGTGCACCGCGGCCCAGCGCCGGCAGCAGGCCGGCTCGCAGGATCGACGACTTCCCGGCGCCGGAGGCGCCGACCACCGTGAGGGGCCCGGCGGTACCGTGGTGCCGCTCAGCCAGCCGCCGCATGAGCAGCGCGGTCAGCTCGCTCCGACCGTGAAACCACTGTTCGTCGCCGACGTCGAACGCGTCCAGCCCCTTGTAGGGGCAGCTCAGCGAGGTGGCCGCGGCGGCGGGGCCACGCTCACCCGTACGGAAGAAGGGGCGGAATGCCGGGTTCTCGGCGAGGACCAGATCATCGCTGGCGTTGTCGGCACGACAGCGTGGCTGCGGCAGCCCCATCCGGGGCAGCTCGGCGCTGAGGTAGTGGTGGGCGTGCCGCAGCGTGATCTCCGCCGGCCCTTCCCGGTCGCCGTCGTCGAGCAGCCGCAACAGCGCCCCGGTGAACGCCGTGTGCCGCGCGCCCTCCGGTGCGATGGCGGGGAGGAACCGGCTGGTCGACGTGAGCACGAACCCGCCGGTGACGGCCGACTGGTCGGCGACGCCCTCGCTGAGCCCCGCACCGGCGTCCAGGGCCTGTCCGGAGAAGCAGCAGTCCAGCACGACGACCCGATGCCGGGCCGGGCTGCACCGGATCTGCCCGGCCAGCACGCGGTAGGGGAGGCCGTTGTACTGCACCGCGTACGGATCGTTGGTGGTCCGTTCGGCGGCGAGGTGCAGCAGTTCGTCGGCGCAGAGGATGCCGTGCCCGACGTAGTAGACCAGCAGCACCTCGCTCGCCTCGCTCGCCGCCGCCGCGATCGCGTCCCCGATGTCGGCCGGCGACCCCGGATCGTGGAGCACCGTGACCGCGTCCGGGTGGAACCCGCAGTGGTCGTGCAACGCCCGCGCGAGGTCGTCGAGCGTGGTGGAGACCGAGGGCAGGTCGGGCAGGTCGCTGCCGGAGCGGTGCCGCCCGGTTCCGATCAGGACGGCCCGCCGGGCGGCCTCACCCATCGAGCCGGGCTTCGGTCGCCCGCGTGATCTTCTCGGCCAGTTCCGGCAGCTCCGCGGCGGACAGCCGCCGCACCCGGGCGGCCTGCACCTCGAGCTCGCTGCCGTCCGGCCGGGTGATCCGCACGGTCACCTCCGAGGTGGCCGACCGCATCCAGGCGAAGACGCCCTCGACCAGCACCGCCGCGGCGGCGCCCGGCCCGAGCGTCACGGCGATGAGTTCGACGATCCCACCCATCTGCCCCGCCGCCGGTGGCCGGTTGACCAGGCGCACCGCGCCCCGGAGCCCGTCGTCGGCGCTGAGCCGGGCGGCCAGCCGTCGTGCCTGGCCGCCGTCGACCCGCAGTTCCCATCGCGATTGAGTCACCCGGACACGGAACCACCGCCGGGATGGAGGGCGTCGCCCGGACTGTGTGGCTTGCCGGCCGTGCCGGACTACGCGGAGGGCTGTGCCCGTTCACACGGGGCGGGTGCCGTGAAGTCCGTGATGCTCTGGTAGCTGCCGCCCGGGTAGTCGGTCCACACGGCGATGTAGGTGAGGCGGGCGCCCGGGCTGTCGCCGGCGATCCGCTGGATGGCGTGCGTGGTGGCGCCGCCCTGCGGCGCGGGGAGGGAGCTGAGGCGGGAAGCCGGTGGGGTCGACTCCACCACGATGAGCAACGCGGGGGTGTCGGACTGGTTGGTGATCGCCCAGTCGACGACCCACTCCCCGGCGGTGGTGTCGCAGGCGCCGGTGACGGACGTGGCGAACGTCCTGGGCGCCGCGGCAAGGGCAGGCGTGGCGGGCAGGGCCGTCACTACGCCGAGAGCGGCAGCGGCCATGATGCGGTATTTCATGTGTTCCCTTCGAAGGAGCTGTCGGCGGGCGCGCCGAGTGTCACCGTCCACAAACGAGAGGCGCTCACAACTTATTCGGTCGATATGGCAGAAATACGACAAGGGGGTAAACGTCTGGACTACCGCGCCGTCCTCCCGCGCCGGACCGCGACGAGGATGCCCGTGGCGAGGAGGGCGCAGGCTGCCGCGTACCCGAGGCTGCCGACCGGCGTACCGGACGGGGTGCGCCCCGCGGTGGCGGCCAGGTAGTCCGGCAACGCGACCGCCCAGAGGCCGGCGAACACCAGGAGGAAGGCCGCCCCGGCCACCACGGGATAGTGGTCGAGGAACCCGTCGGCCGGCCGGACGGGCGGCCTGTCCCGCAGGTCGCGCCGCACCGTCAGCGCGGCCACCAGGACGAACACCGCGAGGACCGCCCAGAGCGCCACCGCCCGGCCGGTCGCGAACCGGTCGGGAGACCGGGACAGCACGCCGTACGGCACCGAGCAGAGCATCATGGCGAACGGGGTGAGCACGCCGATGCCGACCACCCGCAGCGCCGCCGAGAGCGGGGAAAGGGGTCCGCGCCCGGCGCGCCGGGCCAGCAGCAGCCGGGTCAGCAGCACCATCCCGAACGGGGAGGCGGCCGCGAAGACGACCACGCTGCTGACCGGGACGGCCGCCAGCCAGGGCGAGTTCGACGGCGCCGCGGGGTTCCACGCCCACCAGCGCAGCTGGGGACCCAGCTGGTCGAAGATCTCGTAGAAGCAGTGGAAGACCACGGCCACGCAGGCGGCGCCGGCGGCCGGTGCGTGCCGGTCGAGCAGGCCGGTCCGCTGGACGAGCACGTACGCCGCGTAGGTCAGCGCCGGATAGACGGCGACGATGTACAGCGGCAACCGGTCGTGCAGGAACTGCACCGAGAACACGTTGTGTACGAAGATCAGGCCGAGCTGGTCCTGCAGGCCGAACCGCTGGGGAAAGTAGAGCGGCGGTTCGAGCAACACCAGGTACACGATGGTGGCGCACCAGAGCCCGAGGTTCGTCGGGTCGCCGCGGCGACGCCACCACAGCACCGCGTGCACCAGCGCGACGACCGCGGCGACCACCATGAACGCCTCGACGACCGGCATCGTGCCGTCCGCCAGCGAGGTGGGCGGGCGTACCGAGACGACCGGTGATGCGTTCGTGCAGTCGATCCCGCCGAGGTCGCGGGCGGTCTCGGCGAATCCGGGCGGGCACCGGCTCATGGCGCCCCACCGGCCGGCCGGGCCGCGGAGTAGTACCGGGTCATGTCCTGTCCGGCCGCGTACCGCTCGAACCAGGTGTCCGCGAAGCGGGGCAACGGCTCGCGGGCCGGACTGTGGTGCGGAACCTGCGACAACAGCAGCCGGTAGACCAGGACGAGCATCTCGGTGTTCGAGGCCGGCGCGAACGTGGCGGGCGGGAACATCCCGAGGCGGGTCCGCCACGACGTCGGCAGCGGCAGCCGGGCGAGCAGCTCCTCCCGGCGCATGCCGGCCGGGGAGACGTTGCGGTACTCCGCCCGCCGGTCCGCCTCCGGTACGTGCTCCTCGAAGCCGGCGAGGATGTCGCGGTAGAGCTGCATGATGTGCCGGAACACGGAGCGGGCGACGCGGGTGCGGTAGTAGCGGTTGCGCACGACGGCATCGCACACGACCAGTGCCGAGCTGCGGTGCTCGACCTCCTCGACGAAGTGCCAGAGGAAGAGCGAGGCGACGCGTTCGTCCCCGGGCCGGAACAGGACGTCCTCGTGGTCGAGCATCACCTTGAAGATCGGGGTGAAGGTCGACTCGAGGTCCGCGGTGTACGCCAGCCGGTACTCCAGTGTCTTGGTCTCCACCAGCCGGTCGAATGAGCCGACCGCCGCGTCCACGGTCTTCTGCAGCTCGGGGTACTGCCGGACCAGGGCCGTCACGTGTTTGCGGTGGTTCTTCGCGTGCTGTGCCTCCTGGCGGAGGAACGCCTCCGCCTCCTCGGCCGCGGCGGGATCTTCGATCAGCGGGATCGCGGCCCGCGTGTTGGTGACGATGAACTTCTCGAACGCGATCGCCATGATGCTGATCGCGTTGGCCATCAGCCCGAACTTCGGGTGGCTCGGCAGCCACTGGAACGGGGTGGTCTCGTCGAAGCGAAAATCGATCTTCCGGATCTGCAGGTCGGTCATGGTGACTCCGTTGTGCCCGGGAGCGGGGGAGCGGGGAGCGCACAGGGTGCCGCGCGGGCGGCGCATCGGGCGCGTCCGGCCCGATGCCTTGACACGCGGCGACATTTATTGACGCGTGTCAAATCCGTTATAGAGTCTGTGCCGTCGGGTTGTCCAGCGTTCGGGGGACTCATGGGCGCATCGCGCACCACCACCGGCGGACGGCGCCGTGCGGCCTGAGTCGCGGCCCCGCCGCGCCGGCGACGTCACCGGCGCGGCCGCCCGCACGTGGGACCGCCGGCCGGTGAGCCGGGGCGACCAGCGGCGGGACGCCCTGCTGCGCGCCCTGGACGAGCTGCTGCACGAGTCCGATCTGGAGTCCATCACGATCGCCGACATCACCGCCCGGGCCGGGGTCACCCGGTCGGGGTTCTACTTCTACTTCGCCAACAAGGCGTCCTGCATGGCGGCGCTCGGCGCCGACGTCTACGTGGCCAGCATCGCCGCGGCCGCACACCTCGCGGACGGCTCGTTGCCGGCGGCGCGACGGATCGAGCGGATGGTCTACGACCTCACCGCGTCGGTGCGCCGGCACCACTACATCTACCGGGCGATGCTCGACGCCCGGCGGCACAGCGGCGCCATCCGCGAGATGTGGGACGGCTACCTGGACTCCTTCGTGGCGCCCGTGGCGCGGTACATCGACGGCGAGCGGGCGGCCGGGCACGCTCCCGCCGGGCCGCACAGCCGTACCCTCGCCGTGTTGCTGCTCGGGCTCAGCGACCGGGTGCTCGAGGGCCTCGGCCCGGCGGAGACGCCCGACGTCCGGCGCCGGGTGGACGCCCTGGCGACGATCTGGCTACGGAGCATCTACGGCACGCCCGAGAACGCGCATCCCCGCGGCTCGTCGCCGACGGGAGACGCCTGACGGGCACTGCGCCCCTCATTCGCGGCGTGCCCGCCGGACCTCACCGACCGGTTTCGACCAGGTCGCCGAGCTGGGGCCGGGCTGGCGGCACATCACCTACGACGAGCGGGGCCGCGGCCTGTCGCCGCCGCTCGGACCCCACCGGATCCGGCACCGGATCGTGTCGAAGCTGCCCGATGCCGGATTCGGCATGCCGAAATCTGGCCGTGCGGGCGATGAGATCAGGCAGCATCCGTCTTCCGTTGGCGCTCGTGGTTCAGGTTCTGCTGCAGGGCTTCTTCGAGTTGGTCTTCGAGGATGATGATCCGGCAGGCGGCCTCCAGGGCGGTGCCCTGGTCGACCATCTCCCGGGCCCGCGCGGCGAGGCGCAACTGGTAGCGGGAGTAGCGCCGGTGGCCGCCGGCCGAACGGAACGGGGTGATCAGCTTTTCCTCGTCGAGGCGACGCAGGAAGTCCTGCGAGGCGCCGGTGATCTCCGCGGCGCGGCCCATCGTGTAGGCGGGGTAGTCGTCGTCACCGAACATGTCGTCGGGTTGAGCCATACAGGTACCTCTCCATGACGAGGGCCCCGGTGCGGAAAGCACCGGGGCCCGGGGTTTACGGGTCAAGAAACACCATCTACCGACAGGTTCGTCGGGTTGTCGTATCCGCACCTGCCGCCGTCGGCGGTTTGGGGTGCGAGGACCGCATAAGCGTGACCGGAGACCACCTCTCGTTCGATGGAAACTGCGGTGTCCGCTCCAGAGTCGAACTGCATCCTGGAGGCGGGCGATCCAACGGTGTTCGCGCCCTCCCTTTCCTCTGCTTCCAAATTTCTGTGGTGCCTGTCGTGCTGCCCACCGGTGCCGGAGCCCCACGCGACTTCATGGCCCCGCCCACGTGCGGCGGACTCTCCCTGCCAGGCGAGCCCTGAACCAACCTCGGCCCGCCTGCCTACTTGCCCTGACCTGGAATTACGTCAAGGTCTTGCTTGCCGTGTCGCGTTCGGTGATCAACATCCCATCACCGCGCCGAGCGAGCCACGAAATGGGTCCGGGCCCTGCGTAACGCTCGGTCTGCTTCGTCAGCGTCTTCGACGATCTCTGCTGTCAACGTCAGAAACATTAGCCAAGCCTCGCGGGAATGTCTAGCGGGTCGGACCTAGATTTTCTAGGCGACTGCCCGCACTTTCTGTATCGCATCGACTACTGCCCGAAGGCTCGTGGGCCGCCGTCCCGCGGATACGCCTGGGCGCATGCCGGCCGGCCCGGGATGCGGCGGCTGACCACGGCGGCAGGGGCCTTCGACCGGTCGCTCCATAGGAAGCGACGCGATCAGGGTGAGTGCTCGGCGGCCTTGGCCGACCCTGGCTGAGAGAGCCGCGGTTTCACGTTCACCTTGCCCGGCCTGGGCGGCGTCGCATCGGCCGCTGTGACTCGGACGCCGGCGACGAGTAGGCGGCCCGACGGCCCTCGTCTCTGTCCGTACCTACCGGGACCCGGGGGTTCGGCTGAGGGTGTCGGCGACAGCGGTGAGGACGTCGGTCTTGGTGAACGGTTTCTGGAGAACGACGGCGTCGGTGTCGAGGTCGCCCGCCGCGGTGAGGATGGGTTTGGGGTAGCCGGACATGTAGACGACGGCCAGTTCCGGTTGTTGGAGCTGTCGGAGTTGTTGAGCGAGTTCTCTGCCGTTCATGGCGGGCATGACGACGTCGGTCAGGAGCAGGTCGATGGGGGTGGGGTGCCCGGCCACGAGGGTGAGGGCCGCGGGTCCGCCTTCGGCGAGCAGGACGGTGTAGCCGGCCCGGGTCAAGATGCGGGCGGCGATGTCGCGGATGACGACCTCGTCGTCGACGACCAGGAGGGTGTAGCCGGCCGGGTCGCCGGGCGGCGTCGGGTCGGGCGGTGCCGATTCGGTGGAGGTGGCGGGTTCGTCGGGTTTGTGGATGGCGGGGAGCAGGGCGGTGACGGTGGTTCCGTTGCCGGGTTCGCTGTAGATGGCGACGTGGCCGCCGGCGCTGGTGACGATGGCGTAGACGGTGGTCAGACCCAGGCCTTGGGCCTCGCTGAGGTTCCTGGTGGTGTAGAACGGCTCGAAGGCCCGTTCGGCGATGTCTGGCGCCATGCCTACGCCGGTGTCGCTGACCCGCAGCCGTACGTACGGCCCGGCAGGGATGCCGCGGCCGGCGGCGTACAGCTCGTCGACGGCGAGGTTGTCGGTCTCCAGCCGCAGGGTGCCGTCGCCGGGCATGGCGTCGCGGGCGTTGATGGCCAGGTTCATCAGGACCTGTTCGAGCTCGCCGGGGTCGGCCAGGACCGGATGCAGGCCGTGGCCCCGCACGGCGACCAGGTGGATCTTCGGGCCGAGGGTGGTGCCCAGCAGCCCGTGTATGGAGGTGATGACGTCGTTGAGATCCACCGGGCGTGGCTGGATGGTGTCCCGGCGGCCGAAGGCGAGCAGTTGCTGGGTCTGGCGGGCGGCCCGTTCGGCGGCGTTCCTGATCTGCTGGACGTCGCGCAGCGGGCCGGCCAGCGGCCGGCTGGTGTCCTGCTCGTTGAGGGCGGTGAGTTCGTCCTCCAGGAAGGTGGCGTTGCCCAGGATGACGCCGAGCAGGTTGTTGAAGTTGTGCGCGACACTGCCGGCGAGCTGACCCAGGCTTTCCATCCGGCGGGCGACCTGCACCTCGTGCGCCCACCGGGTCTTGTGTTCCTCCAAGCGCTGCCGTTCGGTGATGTCGGCTACGGCGGCGGTGACCAGCAGCCCGTCATCGGTGTTGAAGGGTGACAGCGAGATCTCCACCGGAAACGAGGTGCCGTCCTTGCGGCGTCCGCGAAGCGACATGCCTTCGCCCATTTCCCGGGCGTGCGGCTCCTGCATGAAGCCGCGCACGTGGCTACCGTGTGTGGCCCGCAGCGCCATCGGGACCAGGACCTCGACGGGTTGGCCGAGGAGTTCGGCGGCGGGGTAGCCGAACAGGTGCTCCAGAGCCGGGTTGAGCAGCTGAATGGTGCCGGTTTCGTCGACGGCGACCATCGGGATGCTCAGTCCCTGCACCATCGCCCGGAGGACCGCCGCCGCGCGGTGACCCTCGCTGACGTCGCGCCGGAACCAGACCACGCCGATCACCTCGCCGGTGCTGTCGCGCAGCGGCCAGACGCGGGTGTCGCTGATCACGACGTGGCCGTCCTTGGCGAGCCAACGGTGGGCGTCCAGGGTCAGATGTTCGCCGCGCAGGGTCCGTTCGAACACGTCGTCGGCCAGTCTGGGATCCAGATCCGTGGCGACCAGCGACCGGTCGAATCCCACCACCTGGGAGGCGAGGTGGCCGAGCATGCGTTCGGTCGCCGGGTTCCACAGCAGGATCGTGCCGCCGCGATCGGCCACGGCGATCGCCTCGTCCGCGGAGTCGACCAGTGCGTCGAGCAGGTCGTGGACCCAGTCCAGGTCGAAATGCGCGGCCGACGGGTGGATCATCATGCGGATCCCGCCGCCGTCCGCGGCGTCGAGCGTCGCGATGGTGGCGGTGGCCATGAACCGGGCGCCGTCCTTGCGGCGGCAGCGCACGCCGGCCTCGGCGCGAAATGCGGCGCAGATGGCCTCGACGCTTACCGTTCGGGACAACCCGGCATCGTCCGCGACCAGCACGCCGACCGGTTGACCGACCAGTTCGCCCGACCGGTAGCCCAACAGGCGTTCGGCTTCGACGCTGACCGCGGCGATGTGCCCGTCCAGGTCTACCCGGACGGCCCCGTCCGGAAATGCCGTCGCTACCGCTGTGGCCTTGGGCTGCATGAACGCCCCTCTACCGAAACATCTGCACTACCCGCCTGCCGACAATACGCGCTAGAAGACCAACCCGGGACGTAACCGACCTAGGTGTGATGTCAGGCCGGGCTCGCCGCCCAGTAGACGGCGATCCGAGCCCGCCGGTCCGGCTCCACCCGATCCCGATCGCAAGCCGTGACGCCGACTCACCCGCTTCGGTATGCCGCGTTGCCCGCGAGCGTCAGGAACATTCGAGCCGGGCCAGCGTCACGCCGTCAGCGCTGCAGGGTCAGGACGCCCGGTCGGTAGGGCAGGAGGCCGTAGTCGCCGCTGGAGTTGGGGGAGCGTCCTTGGTAGAGCAGTTTCAGGTTGCAGGGGTCGATGGTCATGGTCTGGTCGGCGCTGGTGCGGATCAGTTCGCCGTGGCTGATGTCGTTGGTCCAGGTGGCGCGGGGTTGTTCTCGGTGTGGCCCGTGAGCCCATGTTCCGTTCAGGCTGGTGGCGGTGAAGGAGCGGAAGTGGCGTCCGTTCGATCCGATCGCCTCGACGATCATGAGGTACTGGTTGTGGGGTTGGATCTTGTAGACCTGGGGTGCCTCGAACAGGTTGTTCGTCGAGTCGCTCATGATCGTGGTGTACGACGAGCCGAAGTTGCCGGGGAACCTTCGACCGACCAAAGGCCTTTCTGCAGTTTCGTCGGTGCTAAGCGACGGTGCAGGCCATGCCGTTGAGGGTGAACGATGTCGGCTCGGCCGTGTTGCCGGTGTGCGTGGCCTGGAAGCCGACGGTGACCGAGCCGTTGGCGGCGATGGCGGCGTTGTGCCCGACGTTGCGGGCTGTCACCTGCCCGGAGGACGGCGAGTAGGTGGCATTCCATCCGGACGTGATGGTCTGCCCGCCGGGCAGCGCGAAGACGAGGGACCAGCCGTTTATGCCGCCGGAACCGGTGTTGGTGATGGTGATGTTCGAGGTCAGGCCGGTGTTCCAGGCATTGACCGTGTCGGTGACCCGGCACGCGCCTGACGCCGGCGGCGTGGACGGCGGGGTGGAGGGCGGCGTGGAGGGCGGGGTGTCGAGGCCGAAGAAGGCGATCGCGGCGGCGGCCATTCCGCCGCTGGGCAGGCTGTGCCCGGCGCCTTGGACGCTGTAGGCCTCCACCCGGACGCCCCCGCCGGTGTCGGCGTAGCGGCGGCGGTTCCAGCCGGCCTGCGCAGTGTCGCTCGAGGTGGGTGTCTGGCTGAGCCCGAAGACGTCGGTCCACTGCTCGATCGACTCCTGAAGCAGCTGGTACGGCACGAGGGTGTCGTTCGTGCCGTGCCACAGCTGCACCCGGGGACGCGGGCCGGCGTAGCCGGGATAGGCCTGGCGGACCGCGTCGCCCCACTGCTGCGGGGTCCGGTTCATGTTGCCGCCGGTGCACTGGCTGCTGCCGGGCGGGTAGTCGGCCGCGCCGGCGAAGCAGTTGAACGGCACGCCCATGAAGGACACGCCGGCCTTGAACAGGTCGGGGTAGACGGCGAGCATGTGCTGGGTCATCATGCCGCCGGACGAGCTGCCGGTGGCGTACACCCTGCTCAGGTCGCCGGCGTACTGCCGCCCGGCGTAGGCGACCATGGACGCGATGGACACCGGGTCGCTGCCGCCGTCGCGTCGCTTGGACGCCGTGGACCAGGTGTCGAAGCACCTGCCGAAGCCGGCCTCCTGCATCGCGGACGGGTAGATCACGATGAACCCGTACCGGTCGGCCAGCGAGGCGAACTCGCTGCCGGAGTAGAAGCCGGGGCCGGAGCCGCCGCAGCCGTGCATGGCCACCACGATCGGCGGGTTGGCCGGGCGGGAGTCCGGCACGTAGACGTGCATGCGCATCCCGCCCGGGTTGTTGCCGAAGCCGGTCACCTCGGTCAACGATGCCGCGAACGCGGGCCGGCCCGCCGGTACGGCCAGACCGGCCAGGGCCAGCGAGGCGGCCACGAACACGAGCAGTCTCCGTCTGATCTTCATGGGTACGACTCCTCAAGGGAAGGCGGATGCCGCCGCACGCGGCGCGCGTTGCGGCAGCTGAGGATGGGAACGCGATGCGTGACGCGCCCTCCCGTCACGCATCGGGGCCGGGCAACCGCCGGCGCCGAGCGATGTGTGGCACTTAGCTTGCTCCATGGCCACCAAACTGTCAATCGAGGGTTTTCGATGTGTGATCCGCGACGGTCTACAGTCGGGGGTCAATCGCCGCCAAGATCCCGCCGGAGCGCCGCCGTGACCAGCCCGTACGACATCGAGGAGATCTTCCCGGATGACGCCGCGGGCGCGGTGCGGCTGCCACGGCGTCAAGCCGGGAACTCACCACAGGACCTGACCGTGACCTTGCTGGCCGACTACGCCCTGCGTACCCGTGAATGGCTGCCGTCGGGCGCCGTCGTCGCACTGTTGGGAGAGGCCGGCGTGAGCAGCGCCGGGGCCCGGACCGCCATCAGCCGGCTCGCCCGCCGCGGGGTGCTGGAGGGCCGCCGGCAGGGGCGACAGAGCTCCTACCGGCTCACCCCGGCCGCCGCCGCGTTCCTGACCGTCGGGGGCAGCTCGATCGTCTCGCCCGCCGACGGCATCGAGCCGTGGGACGAGCACTGGACCCTGATCGCCTTCTCGATGCCGCAGGAGGAGAGCGCTCAGCGGCGAGGGCTCCGCACGCAGCTGCGGTGGATGGGATACGCGCCGCTGTACGACGGCCTGTGGATCTCGCCGCGTGAGCTCAGCGCGAAGGCCCGGGCGCAGCTGACGCGGCTCACCCCCGGCGCCATGACCGTGTTCCGCGCCCGGCACGTCGACCTCGGCGCGGCGAACCGGCGGGCACCCCTCGACGCCTGGGACACCGCGGCGATCGCCGAGCAGTACGAATCGTTCATCCGGTGCTGGAGCCCGACGCCGCCCCGGATCGACGCCGGGGAGATAGCCGGCGCCGAGGCGGTGCGCGTCCGCACGGAGGTCATGGACACCTACCGGCGCCTGCCGATCCTCGACCCGCAGCTGCCCGGCCGGTTGCTCCCGCCGGGATGGCTACGCGGACCCGCCCGGAACCTGTTCGTCGCCATCTACGACGGGCTCGCCGAAACCGCTCAGAACCACGTGCGCGCCGTCGCCGCCCGCTTCGCCGGCGCGCCGTCGCCGGGCATCCGCGCGCACACCGTGGCCGAACTGGCCGCCGGTCTGCCCGACGTGCAGTAGCACTCAGCTAGGTTCCTAGGCTGCTCGAGCGATGGTGGCGGTTGCCGCTCGACGGCTCGCCCGGCCGGCAAGATCAGACCGCCGTGGGCCCTCCATCGGTCCTCGGCCCTCGCACCTGCGCCAGCAGGTCGGCGGCCGCAGACGACCAGGTGAGCTGCTCCGCCAGGCGGGCGCGCAGCTGGGCGGTCCGCTCGAACTCCGCCTTCCGGTCCCGCAGCGCACCCGCGATGGCGTTCGCCCACGCCGCCACGTCGTGGTCGTCGTCGCCGGTGACCGGCACGACGATCCGCTTCGCGTCCTCCGGCTCCAGAACCTCGAGGAGTTCGCCGATGCCGCTCTCGCGGCTCACCAGCACCGGCGTCCCGGCGACGATCGCCTCGGCAGCGACCAGGCCGAAGCCCTCGGCCCGGGACGGCATGAGGACGAGGCTGGCGCCGCGCAGGTCAGCCTCGAGGCGATCGACCCTTGTCGAGTACGGATGGGCCCGTACCGGCAGGGACTTGTCGGCGGCCCACTCCCGCGCCTGCGCCTCCAGCGCGACGGACTTCCCCGGCGGTGCCCCGCGGATCAGCAGCTCGCTACGGATCTCCCCGGTCCGCTTGCGGGCCTCGTTGAAGGCGCGCGCCGCGATGTCCAGCCCCTTGAGCCGGGCGTCCTCCATCCTGCCCACGACGAGGACGATCAGGCGATGCTGGGACGGCGTCCTCTGCGGGTCCGCGCCGAGGTCGAAGCCGGGGTCGAAGCGCCTCAGCTTGTCGACGGCGACGCCGCGCCGCTCCAGATCCCAGTGGAAGTAGGAGTAGATCCGCGGTCCCACCGCGACGGTCAGCCCGGCGTCGGTGCTCAACGCCAGGTCGATCTCCTGCCGCTCCTCGGCCACCTCGGCCGCGTCCGCGTCGCTGCCCTCCTTGTGCCGTTCGATGTCCTCCGGGATGACGTGCAGGAAGTGCAGGCGCTTGGCGTCGCGGTACTCCAGTGCCAGGCGGCGCGCGGCCTGGCCGGTCCAGCGCCCGTGCCCGATGACGGCGTCCGGTGGCGGCCCCGCCAGGTTCGCCGGTGGGTACGACAGGCGTTCGCTGTCCGAGGCTCCCGGTAGGCGGGGCGCCTCGAGCAGCGTCACACCCGCGGCCCCGGCCTCCCGGCGCTCCTCGTCGCCGGCGTCGAGCACCACACACGTCACGCGCGCCGTGGCAGCCAGGGAGATGCACAGCTGCCGGTTGACGGTGTTCACCCCACCGCTGGTGGAGGACCACGCCGTGGCCAGGGCGAGGACGTGCAGCCGCGACGCGCCGGCCGGGCCGGCGCCCTCGGCGCCGGCGCTCGCCGTGTGCCGGGGCAGGACGTTCCCGCCGTACTGGGGTCGGATCGCCACCGTCGGCAGCCCGGTGAGGGCCGGTGGCAGCACCGGGAACTCCAGCGACGGCAGCGGGGTGCCCATGACGGCCACGTTCTCGTCCCATGCGGTCAGCAGCGCGGCCCGGACCTCCTCCGGCGTCGACGCGGCGCTCTCCCCGCCGTGGAAGGTGGCGCACAGGCGCGCGGCGCCCGCGACGTCGCCCAGCCCCAGCGCCGCGAAGGCGGCACACCAGACGACGGCGGTACGGGTGGTCCGCCGGTGATGGTGCGCGAGCCCGGCGAGCGCGTCCTCCGCCGCCCGGCCGTCTCCCAGCGCGAGGTGGCAGATGCTCTCGTGCAGCTGGAAGGACACGTACGAGGGGAAGCCCGTGCGCCCCTCGCCGATCCGGGCGATGGCCTCACGCCACTGTTGGCGGCGCTCCAGCAGCAGGGCCTCGGCCAGGATGAACACCGGCTCGAATGTCGACCCGCGCAGCCAGTCCCGGATCTCCTCCAGCGGGCCGTCGGTGGGCTCGCCGGCGGCGAACTGCACGGCCAGCTTGGCCAGGTGCGCCTGATTGCCGATCACCCGCTCGGTGCCCTCGCGCAGGGCGGCGATGGCTTCCGCCGTCCGGTGTGACTGGTTGAGGTAGCTGCCCAGGACCTGGTAGAGGGCGAAGAGGCTCTTGGCCGGGTGTACGTGCTCGACGCTCTTGCGCGCCGCCGCGATCCCGGCCTCCGGGCCGTCGACGGCGTGGACCAGGCGGACCCACAGGACCCAGGCGGCGTGCTCGTCCTGGCCCTGGATGGCCTTCTCGACATGCCGCCTGGCCTCCCGCAGGTCCTGCTCGCCGCCCCGCTCATCGAGCAGGCGGGCGAGGTAGTAGTGCGTGCCGGGCGTGCCCCACCTGCTGTTGTACAGCTCGAGCAGCCTGATCCGGGCGTCCCGCTCGCCGGCCGTGCCCGCCGGGCCGCCGGACATGCCGTAGCGCTGGCCGATGTAGCGCCGCATCGGAGCGATGTCGTCGAGCAGATCCTCGTGCCCGTCGATCGCCGTCAGGTGGTGGACCACGCCGTCGAGCTGGGCGAGGAGGGTCCGGTCGTGGACGTCGGTCTGTCCGGCGGCGTGCAGCTTGTGCGCGTACCACCGCGCGGCACGGCGGTGGGCGGCTTCCCACGCGGCCCGGTCACCGCGGAGGTTGACCCGGTCGGCCTCCCGACCGAGCGGGTGTGCCAGGTAGCGGGTGCCGCTCGCCCCCGGTGCGCCGGCTCCCACGGTCTGCAGGAGGTAACGCGAGGTGGCCTGCTGCACCATCTCGCGGACGTCACCCCGGTCGCTGCCCATCGCCTCGATCAGGCCCCAGTCGGCCCAGTCCCGGATGATCGAGATGTCGCGGACGAAGGCGCGCGTGGCCGGTGGCAGGTCGGCCGCCGCCTTGGCGAGCAGGGCGCGCTCGATGTTCTCGACCAGGATCGGATCCTTCGGCTCCTCCAGGGTGGACTCCTCGGGCGGCAGGAGGTCGTCCAGCACGTGGTACTCCAGCAGCAGCCCGAGCAGCCGCAGGACGCGCGGGTTCCGGCCCAGCCGGCGGACCACCTCGGCCCGGCGTACCGGCGGGAACAGCGCACCGGCCCGCGCAGGGTCGAGCTGCTCCAGGACGATCCGCGCCGCGTCGTCCTCCTCCGGAGGCAGCAACTCCGTGACGTAGAAGGGGTCGGTCCAGGCCCAGTCGACCCTCCGGTTGGAGACCAGCAGCAGGCAGCCCGGGTCCGCCGGGCGCCCGGCCAGCTTCTCCAGCGCCTGGGCCAGCACCGGCGACGGCCGCCCGTCGGGGTCGACGGCGCGCTGGAACTCGTCGATGACCACGAGCGTGCCCGCCCGCAGCAGCGCGCGGACGCCGCCGACGAAGCTCCCGTCGTTGGCGACGATCGCCGCCAGGTCGACCCGGCCGGCGGCGATCAGCTCCTCGTGAACGGCCGCCTGCAGCCGCGCCTGCAGGTCCACGCTGTCCGCGGGGACGTCCACGCGGACGGTCGGGACACCCTGCCGCGCCGCCCACACCTGGATGGGCCGGATCACGCCGTCCGACTTCCCGACGCCGGAGAATCCGAAGAGGAGCGCGGCGCCGCGGCCCTCCTGGCGCCACGCGCGCCAGAGGCTCTCGGTCTTCGCGCGGCGCTCGGCACCGTCGAGCCGCGAGGCGAACGTCTCGCCGGGTCCTTCTGTCACAGTCCCATTACTACCCGATGGCGGGTGGCGGCTGCATCGATCTACGGGCTGGTTCCGGCGCACCGTCCAGCTCCGTATCTTGAGGATCCGGGTAGGGCAGAGCCGTAAGGGGAGATATGTCCGATCTTGCCATCAACCTCCTGGCGAGCGTCATCGCCGGCGTCGCCGTGTGGCTGTTCCAGCGGTTGATCCGGTTGCGGCGGGCGGCACGGCTACGGGCGTTCTTCGGCTTCGTCCCCGGCGCGAACGTGCTGCTCGTGGTCGGGAAGCACGCGTCGTCGACGCAGGCGCTGAGCGTCAACAAGGCGGACATGTCGGCGATCGTCGAGCTCGCCGTGCTCGCCAAGAGCGGCGGCACGGAGCCGACCGTCGTGCTGCACGGCGAGACCCTGGACGGCGTCGGCGAGCAGGTCGAGTTCTGCGTCGGCGGCCCGGACTCCAACGCGCGCACCGCCGCGCACCTGCGGTGGCTGCTGCCGGGGGTTTCGCACACCCCGTACGACGAGGACCCGGAGGGTCTGACCCTGCGGGTGGGCCCGGCGACGTACCGCCGGGAACGGGACTCCTATGAGTACGTGCTGGTCGCCCGCGTCGCCGTACCGGGTGGGCGGCACCCGCTGTTCGTCATCTGCGGACAGACGGCGGCGACCAACCACGCGGCGGCCCGCTACCTGGCACGCAAGCGCGAAACGCTGCTGGATCAGCACGGCAGCCAGGCGAACTTCTGCCTGGTGCTCCGGATCGTGGGCCGCGGCGCCTACGGCAACAGCTTCGTCGAACCGGTCGCCGACGTGACCGCGGACGCCTTCACGCAGTCCGCCCCCGATCAGGGTGCGGGGGTGTAGATGAAGCCGATCTTGTCGAGTTCGGCGCCGCAGCGGCCGTGGAAGCCGCTGATCTGCCATCCCGCCGGTGCCTGGTAGGTGACGCCGGGGGAGGTGAACATCCCGCCCGACAGGACGCGCCCGGCGCTGGTGCCGAAGCGGATGCCGAAGACCCGGGTGTTGCCGCCGCGGACGCCCGGGTGCACGGTCGCCGAGGTCAGGTGCTCGCCCGCGGCCAACGTCAGGCTCTGCGCGGTGCCACCGCCGCCGCCGTGGATGAAGGCCGCCGCGCCGGTCGGGGTAAGTGACACCTGGTCGACCCGGGAGCCGGTGCGGATGCCGACCTGGGCGACCTGCCGGCCGACGGGTACGGCCGCCACGTCGGTGAACGGCGTGCCGTGCGGGCCGCCGGTGGCGTCGCTCAGGGAGAGGTCCGGGTTCAGCGTCCACCCGAACTCGGCGACGATCGGGTAGTGGTCGGAGAGCATCGCCCCGTCGGCGCGCCGGAAGACGGCGTTCTCGTTGGCGTACCGCTCGAGGTTGAGGGTGATGTACCGGTTGCCGCGGTAGAGGATCTTGTCGACGACCTCGCATGCGTCGGTCACCGTGGCGTCGTCGCAGCCGAGCGCCGGGCTGCCGACGGCCGGGGGTACGCCGCCCCGCTCCTCCTGCACCCAGGCGTCGGTGAGGCCGTTGGCCGAGAGCAGGTCCCGGATGTTGTCACCGGCCCGGGTGTAGCGGGTGTTGGTGTCTCCGGCGACGATGACGGCGTTGCCGGCCGAGTTCGCGGCGATGAACGCGGACAGTTCGCTGATGTTGGCGCGGCGCGCCGACAGGTCGGCGTTGGTGCTGCCGGCGTTGGCGTGCACGTTGTAGAAGTCGATCAGGACGCCCTCGGCGAGCCGCGTCCGTGACCAGGTGAAGCCCTTCGGGGTCAGGCAGTCGGTGCCGTTGCACCCGTCCCAGTCGTCGCGGAGCAGGTCCGAGTACGGATGGCCGGACAGCGTGTTGAGCCCGTCGCCGAACGCGGCCGGGCCGCTGGTCGGGGTGCGATGCGGATGGGTGTCGTTGGCGTACAGGGCCGCGTGGTAGTTGAAGTCCTCCTGGACGTGGACGATGTCGTACGGCCGGATGCGCTGCCCGATGATCGGCGTGTTGACGGCGGGTTCGCTGCCGGACAGCGGCTCGGGCAGCCCGGCGATGTTGTAGCTGAGGATCGAGAAGGAGCCGCTCGGCGGCGGCGCGGCGGCAGCCGGCACCGCCGGCACCAGGATGGCGCCCGCGATCAGCAGTGTGGCGGCGGTGAGGTTGCGGAGGGCGGTCCTGAGCACGGTCATGACGTCGCTCCTGCCTGGGAGGGCGGCACCGAACGCGTCGACATTAATCGATGTGAAACAGACTCGCATCTGTATGGTTTGTATGCGGTCGCGCCACCTGACCACCGTCGATGCGGATGCGACACGGCTGCGCAGCCGGACGCACGGCCGCGGCATGTTCACGACCCGGCCGGCCGGCGATGAGCCGGGCCCCGAGCGGCCCCTCGGCCACCCCGGGCACCGTCGCTACCGCCCGGCGGCATAGCAGGACAGTGCGGGCCCGGCCATGTGCCGGGCCCGTCGTCATCGCTGCCCGGCGCGCTTCAGGACCTCCTCTGTGGTCAGTGGGCTCCGCGGGTGATGGCTGAGGCAGAGCGGCGTACGCACCTTGGCGAACGACCGTCCCTCCAGCGCGACATAGAACTCGCCACTGCGCAACTGCGAGATCCCGGGCAGGTCGCCGCCCTTGGCACGGGCCATTTCCCGTGCAGAATCGATCTGCACGGGAGCGTTCAGCAGGCCGTAGCACTGAGTTGCGGCGTTGCCCGGGATCTGGTTGTGCAGGCCCTTCGGCGACTGCGTGGCGAACACCAGCCCCAGGCCGTACTTCCGGGCCTGCGATGCAAGAGACAGGGTGCTCCGGGTGCAGGCGGTCATGGCGCCCGAGGGGGCGAGTGTCTGTGCCTCGTCCATGACGAACAGTCCGCCGAGGGGACGATCACCGGCCGGGTGTTTCTTCACCCATGCGAAGAGCGCCATCTGCAGCTGGTTGACGAAGCTCTGGCGTTGCTCGTCCGAGGTCAGGCCGATGAGGCTGATGACCGATACGCGGGCGCGCTTGTCGTTCGCCGGTGTCAGGAGTTCGCCCGGGTCGACCGTTTCGCCCACACCACCGAAGAGCGGGTCGATCACCGTGGCCGCGGTCAGCGCCTGCCCCAGTTCGGCGGCGATCTTCGTCGCCGCTTCGCCGAAGCCGCTCGCGGCGGCCGGCAGATCGTCGAGCATGCCGATGAAGCCCCGCAGCGTGGTCTCGCGATGCCGCCGGGCGTAGTAGATCAGCGCCTCCTTCAGGATGGCCTGACCGCGCTGCGCCTTGAGCGTTCGTCCATCCACCTTGGCGCGCGGGGCGAGGGCGGCGAGGGCCGCGTCGACCGCGGCCTCGAACTCGTCCGGGTCGTCGACGAGATCCTGAAAGTCCGGCAGCGGCTGGAAGCTGATCGGCCGCCCGGCCGATCTCCGCGGGGTGTACACCACCACGTCGGTGTTCTCGAGGTAGTCCGCCGCCCGCGACGCGTCGCCGTCCAGCCAGCCGGCCGGCTGTTCCGGCCACGCGTCACCGAGGCGGGCGAGGTCGTTGTTGGGGTCCAGCACGATCGTGGACACGCCCTGCAGGGCGCATTCCTCGATCATCCGCCGGATCAGGACGGTCTTGCCCGACCCGGATCCGGCGAAGATGGCCGTGTGCTTCCGCAGGGCCTCGAGGCCGACGTGTACGGGTTCGCCCGTGTCGATCGTGACGCCGATGCTGAAGGCCGGGCCGGAGGCGTGGCTGGGCTGTGACGACTCGTTCGCCGTCGGCGTGGTCCCGCTCGGCGTCGACAATGCCGGCGGCGGCAGGTCGGTCGCCGCGTCGGCCAGCGCCTCGCGCAGGAACACGATGTCACGGGTGGGCTGCCGGGCGACCAGCCAGGCGTTGAGATCAGCCGGGTCCTTGGCGAGCAGGTCGCGAAGCGCCCAGAGCGCGCGCAGATCGCCGTCGCTGACGGTCAGGCGCCGGCCACCGGCCGCCTCGAACGCCGTCACCGCCTCCTGGTTCTTCCGGCTCTGCGGCCACTCGCCGTTGCGGAGCAGGAACAGCCGCCGGCGGGACACCCCGGCGACCAGACCGGCCTCGGTGCAGGCGCTACGGATGCGGTTGAGCACGGCGATGGGGTGGTACTCCGACGAGACGCCCCGGAAGCCCCAGTGCGCCTCCTCCTCGGTCGACTCATCGATGGTGCGGCGGAGGCGGGCGTGCAACGCGGGCTTGGTGCTGGGCGGCGGATCCTGCTCGAAGTGCTTGCCGGCCTCGCCCCGCTCGATGATCCAGGCCTCCAGGGCCGCCGCCAGCAGGCCGGGCAGTTCGCCGTCCTCGGTGTCCCGGGCCAATGCCCGGCTGACGTCGGCGGCGGCCTTGAGTTCGGTGAACCGCCGGTCGAGGGCGGCGAGTGCGCCGTCCGGCGGCCGGACCGGGGCGGGGGCGCCGTCGTCGCCCTCGGCCGGCGCCCGCAACTCGGTCAATTCCTGTACGGCGCCCTCGTTGACGCAGGTGCGAACGTGCTGGGCGACGGCCTGCAGGAGTTGGCGCGGCATGAAGGTCACCGCTTCGTCGAAGGCGTCCTCGTGAATGGGCCACGTGGGGTAGTCCGGGGTGAAGGCCATGGTGCGGTAGTGGGGCGCCAGGCGCTTGGCCACCAGGGTCCGGGCGACGGTCGCGGTGGGGATTCCGCCGAGGTTGTGCGTGGCGACGAACCGGTCCTGGACCGCCGCGATCGCGAACCTCTGAATGACCGTCCAGGTCGACGGTTGGGCGGCGATCACCGTGAGCGTGCGGTGCGTGCTCTCCCGCAGGTCCATGAGCCCGTTGGCGATCTGGTCGAGCAGGACCGAATCCTGCCAGGCGGCTTCCTCCCCGCTGTGCATGGCCTTCACCAGCGGCGCCAGCAGGCCGTCGATCTGGTCGACCGCGATGACCGACGGTCCGGTGAGCGCCAGCAGCCAGGACATCTGGCTGACCACCTGTTCGGGCGATTGCACGCCCCGGGGCAGGCCCCACGACGCGCGCTCGCCCGGCTCGCATTCGTCACCCGACAGCAGGAAGTTGTTACCGACCTCGCGGGCCGCGAAGTCGCCGGCGTTGAACATCGTCAGCGCGCGGACGGTGTTGCGGCACGCGAGCGCCACCTCCGGGTCGTACTCGTGCAGTGCGGACAGCAGCGCGTCGACGGCGCCGCGGGTGAGTGGGCCGTCGCCGATGAGGGCCTGCCGCGCGTCGTACGGCACGCCCGTCAAGAGCGTCAGTCGCCGCATGAACATCCGCAGCTGCGTCTCGTGGCCCTCCACCCGCCGGGTCAGCCCGTTGAGCATCGCGTTGGCGACGCTGTGCCAGAAGCGGGTCCCGTCCAGCAGGCTGACCAGGAAGAAATAGCCGTCCTGGCGTTGCACCTGCTCGCGGACCCAGCCCAGGAGGTGGGTCTTACCGGAGCCGCGCTGACCCTGCACGACGACTCCGACCGGGCTGGCGGCAGTGCTGTCACGGGCGTCACCGATCGCCTCGACGACGGCGTTCGCCACCTCACGGTGCAACATGTCGACGTGGAAATCCGATCGGCGCCAGACGTCGTCGCGGGTCGGTGCGACGCTGATCCGGAGTCCGGACAGTGCTTTGAGGCCGGCTTCGCTCATGGCGCCTCGATCGCCAGCACGTGCTGGGCGCGTTGCCCGATGACGACGGCGGCGTCGCGGTCGCGCTGGGTCAGCGCCTTCTGGTTGGTCTCCTCCTCGATGCGGATGCCGGGAATCCGCACCATCAACCGCAGTACGCCGTCCACCTCGCGGCCGGGGATGTCACCCAGCTCCTCCCTGATGTCGGCCAGTCCGATCCAGCTGCCGACGGGATCGGCCAGCCTGCGGTAGGCGCGCCGGATCTCCAACTCGATCTGGTCGGCGGTCTGGTCGGCCGTCACGGCCCTCGCGGGTGGATCCCCGGCAGTCTCCGCTCCCGTGCCCCGCATGAATTCCGGCTCATTGCCGAAGACCTGGGCCAGACTCCGGTCGGTGCGGTCGAGATAACGGCCGAGGCCACCGAGCACGGCGTAGAGGGCCTGGCCGATCGAGCCGGCCTTCGGCGGCACCGCGCGGCTCAGCTCCTCTCGGCACCAGCGCCAGCCGTCGTCGGCGAGCGTGAAGAAGAATGCATTCCGCTCACCTTTTCGGCATTCGATGAACTTCGCCTCGATGAGCTTGACCCGCGCTTTGCCGGTGAGCGTCACGCTGTCCGCGTAGCGTTCGCGGATGTCTTTGTTGGACAACTCCTCGTTTTCCGCCAGCAGGATGAGCAGAAACGCCCGTTCGGGTAAGGTCAACCTCGGCTCAGACATGAATGAACCTCTCGTGTTTTTCGGTGCGGCGAACGGTGAGGAATTCTCGGATTTGCGTCAGCACCAGATCGCGGTGCTGGATCACCTGGCTGTTGGTGAAGCGCAGGACGGCGAACCCGGCGAGTTGCAGGAGCACATCGCGTTGCCTGTCGGCGGCAAATCGGTTCGGCTGGCGGTGTTCGGCGCCGTCGATCTCGACGACGCACCGCTCGGCTCGCCAGAGCAGGTCGAGCCGGACGGGATTGGTCAGCGGGTGGGTCTGGTGAACCTGGTTCCATTCGCGTCCGACGGCCCAGTCCGCCTCGTCGAGCGCCGCCTCCAGCATCTGCTCGGCCTGGCTGGCGGGGTGCGGCCGCCCCGCGACCGCCGGGTACCCCACGCTGCCGGGCCGGGCCCGGTCGTCGGCGTCCTGCGGATCCCCCGCCAGCAACGCGCCGGGCGCCGGCGGGATGAACCGGACGGCTTCCACATCGTCCGCCCGGCGCAGCGCCCCACCCGTGAACCAGACCCCGAAGCCGGCGCTGTCGGTCAGCCAACGAGCGGCGGCGACCAGGGATTCCTCGTGTTCGACGGGCATCGGAGCGGCGATCCGAATCAAGATCGCGGTGCGCTCTCGGCCGAAGCTGGCGGCGATCGCCTGGGCGAGCCCGGTGGCGCGCGTCTCCGGATCGAATCGCTGGGCCGAGGCTGCCCGGCCGCTCTGGGCGGAGCCGTGCCCGGCCCGGTCGGTGAGCGCGCGCTCGGCCAGGTCGGCTAGGAACGCTCCGGGGAGCCCGGCGATCCGCGCGGCCTGAAGCGCGATCGAGCGCACGGCGAATGCGCCGCTTCCCGCCGGGCCGTCGATGGGTGCGGCGGTCGGCAACCACGCCGGGAACAAGTCCCGGGCGATCTGGTCGAGCTCGGCCAGGAGGGCGGCGACGATCTGAGCGGGTCGCGGCTGAGGGGCCGCGGTGTACGTGATGATCGCGGGCGCATCGGCCGGCATCGGCTCGATCGAAAGGCACAGCGAATCGGCACTCGTTCCATCGATGATGACGGGTCTATCCAGAGGAAGATCTGTCCAGGCTTGCGCCACGCCCTGTCCCTCACATCACGGGTCTGTTGATTCTGCTGGTTCGCCTGGAAAAGAGGAAGGGTAGCGGGTCCGCCCGATGAAGCCATAGTCGTCAAAAAATCAATCCAGACGCTCTACTGATCATTAATGGCTTCTGATAAAGGCATTCCGAAAGCTAACAATTGGGGCAATGTGCTGAGGTGTGGCGGTTAGAGCGAAATACTTTCTAGAATGCGGCCGTGTCCACGACCTGGGTCCCGGGAAATCACGTCACCGGCCGCGGGCAGGATGCCGTACGCCTCCTGCTCATCATTTCCACGGCCGCCGTCCCGGTGCCCCGGCCACCGGAAGGCGATCCGGCCCTGAGCGACGCCGTCGCGGTGCTGGAGAGCCAGGTAAGGCTGCAGAAGCTGGACTTCTGGGTGCGCAACCCGGACTTCCTCGCCGACGAACTGGTCAACGAGTACGAGTCGGGCGGCGACCGCGACCTCCTCGAGCAGGCCCGGGCCATCCTCGACTCGGAGGAGCCCGACGTTCGCCGCTACCCGATGATGCGCTTTCTCTTCGGCGCGTACGAACCGCTGGACGACGCCCTCGCCGTGCTGCGCAGCGTGCACCTGGTCGTGCGCCGGAAGCGGGGGACAGCCGGCCGAGTGCGGCGCCACGACTACTACCTCACCCGATACGGACGGGACACCGCCGATCGGATCGTGCGCGACATCCCGGTGTTCGCGTACTTCGCCGAGCGCACCAGGCTGGTCGCCCGGTTCGCCGACGGCTACCGCGGCACGCAGCTCAAGGACCGCCAGTACCAGCAGGAGGAGTATCGAAACACCGCGATCGGGGATCGCATCGCCAGCATCGCGCCGCGAGTGCGCGAGCGGCTGCGGGCATACGCCGACCCGGCGCGCGAGCACGCTCAGCGACCGGCGCCGGTGGCATGAGCGCGGACGACCTGACCAGCCGGATCGCCGTCCGCGTCGGTCTGTCACTGGCCGAGGTCGAGCGCGTCTTCGAGGACCTTGGCCTCTCCCCGGGTGCCGCGACCGCGCTGCCCCGGCCGGTCCAACTGCTTCGCCTGCGGATCGTCGGCGACCGGTCGGTCGAACCGCTGGGACCCTTCGACCGCGAGTTCCGCTTCGATGCCGGTCTCACGGTGCTGGCGGCAGACAACCTCCGGGGCAAGACCAGCGTGTTCGAGATGATCACCTGGTGCCTGCGCGGGTCACCCCGCAGCAACCTGCAGGGCGTGGTCCGCGGTTGGCTGAGCCGTCTGGAGTGTGACGCCGTGGTCGCCGGCCGGCCACTCGGATTCCGGCTGGCCCTCAGCGCGGGGGAGCTGGTCGAGGGCCGGGTGCTCTCCGCGACCAGGGCCGAGAACCTTGGGTGCGCGCGGACCGCCCGGCCGGGGTCCGGGGTGGTGGAGCTCCTCCACGCATCGGACCAGGAGGTGTTCGCCGCCCGGGTGGAGGCGCTGATGATGGAACTGCTGCACCTGGAGCGGCTGGAGTACGCGTCCAGCCGTGCCACGGCCGGCAAGGTCAGCTTCGGCTGGTCGGCGTATTTCGGTGCCATCTACCTGCCTCCCGGCGGTGAGGCCGCCCTGCTGGGTGACACGGTCGTCGGAGGGCTGGCCGGCCGGCTCCTGCAGGTGTTTCTCGATCTGCCCGGCGCAGCCCTGCTCACCCGGCTGAAGGCCGCGCGAGACCAACGCGTCGAGGCGGACCGCACGGCCGCCGCCGATGCGAACAGGATGCGACGCCTGCTGGAGTCCCAGCGGCGTTCCGCGCTTCAGCGGTTGGACGAAACACGGAGCGAACTGGCCGAGCTGGCGGACCCACCGACCATGGCCGACCTCATCGCCAGGGTGTCGACCCTCACCGCCGCCGCCCTCACGGCCGAGACCGGTCTGCGGGAGGCCCGCGAGACGTACGAAGCCCTGCGCTGGCAGCGCTGCGTCGACGAGAAGCGGCTCAATGACGTCAACGAGCACGAGGCCGCCCGGGTCCTGTTCCACGCGCTCGATCCACAGTTCTGCCCCCGGTGCGAGGGGCCGATCAGGCCGGCCCGCCGTGCCGCCGAGCGCTCCGACGGCGTCTGCGCGGTGTGCACCGAGCCGGTCGACAGTGGTGCGGCGGACCGGCGGCGCGAGGAGGACGCAGATCAGGAGGCTCGGTGGCGGCTGACGGCGAGCCGTGACGCGGAGGCGTTGGCGGCCGAGCACCGCGACAGGGTCGCCGACTATGCGGCACAGCGGCGAAGCGAACTGGCCGACGCCGAGCACCTGCTCGCGGCCGTGCGAGGCGACGAGATCGAGGACCGGCGGCGGCGTCTCGGCAACGAGTTGGCCAGGCTCGAGGGGACGGTGGCCGCCTGGGAATCGCTGCCGATGCCGGGCGAGTCCCGTCGCGACGACATCCGCACGGTGCTGGACACCGCCGTGGAGATCCTCGCCGGCGTTCAGGCGGCCGCGAGCGAGGACCTGTTCGACGAGCTCAACAGCGACATCGCCGCGTTGGCCCGTGGGTTCGGCTTTCGCAATCTCGACCGCGTCGTCATCGACCGGGCCGCGCGGCTACAGGTGTTCAAGACCGGCGGTCCGCGGGAGTGGTTCGGCACCCAGTCGCCAGGTGAGCGGCTCCGCCTGCGGATCGCGGTGGTGGTCGCCCTGTTGCGGATGGGGCATCGGCACGGCGTGGCCACCCACCCGGGATTGCTGCTGATCGACAGCCCGCGCTCCGAGGAGGTGCAGGACGACGACGCGGCGGCCCTGCTGGCCGCGCTGGAGGAGCTCTGCGCTGAGACCCCTGGCCTGCAGATCCTGGTGACGACAGCCGATGAAGACCTGGTCCGCCGGACGTTGCGACGAGCGGCGATCATCACGCCGCCGGGCCCCGGCCAACCCCTGTGGTGATGCCGGGCGAGCTTGATCGCCTGTTGGCGGCGGGGGAGGGTCACGACGCCGTACCCCTGACGGTTCTGCTGTCCGCCCTCACCGGCTCACGCGCCGACGAGCTTGAACAATCAGCTGCCGGGCCGCTCGCCCCGCTGGCCTGTCGCTCCATGACGCGTGAGCTGTCCCAGCAGGGAACCGTCCCCGATGACAACGTCGCCGCGATTGTGGCCGGACTGAGCCGCCAGACGAGTGTGCTCGCGCTTCTGGACGCCACCGACGAGTTGCTCGCCTCGGTCGCGTTCGCCGACCTTTTCGGTGTGCGCCTTCACCGCGCGTACCTGGCCGGCCACGCGGCCGCGCTCGACCGGCAGCCCATGATCGCGTCGGTGTACGCCGAGGGCGCCCTTCGCCTGGCCGCCGGTGGCCGGGGGCATGTGCTGCGCACGTTGGAGCTGCTTACCAGGGACGATGTGGCCACGCTCGACGCGGACTACGTCGAACGGTTGCCGCGCCTCATCGGTATCGCACTCGACGTCTGGGGCACGGACCGATCCGCCGGCGAGGCCCTTCGCGACACGTTGGCGTCGCTCGTGGAGCTGCCGGCGGCAGCTGCCGACGCCGCCTTCGAACGCGGCCTCGACCTGCTCCGGCATGCGGCCACCGGCCGATCTGCCGATCCCTTGCAGGCGTTGCTCGAAGCGCGCAGGCACCTCGCCGGCGCCGAGGCGGCAGAGGAGTCGCGCCCGGACGCGGCGCTGTACGGCGCGGGCGTCGATGCGGTGATGGCGTTCTTCCGCGGCGACCGGGCCGGGATCCGTGCCGGGCATGCCGCCCTGTGCGAGCTGCTCGATCGGCGAACCATGGACTACCGGCGCAGCCATGTTCCCGAATGGCGCCGACCGCGGATCGAGGCGGCCTACGCGTGGGCGCGCCTGGTGGCCATCCTCGGCCACGCCCGGCAAGCGGTTGCCGAGACGGTGTGGCTCGACGCCTGGGAGGCGCTGGACGCCGTCCTCGACGCCTACGTTCTCGACCGCGCCGTCCTCCCGGTCATCGGCGACGTCGACTCCCATGGACTCGCGAAGCTGATTCAGCCGGTGATCGAGTCCGAGCTCAGCCGTCGGCAGATGCTGCTGGCCCAGTTGAGAAAGGCCGTCGACGACCCGCGGCAGCACGCCGGCGCGTCGGCGGTGCGCCGGGACCAGCTCCGCGGACTACGGGATCGGCTGGACATCCTCCGGGAGGACCCCGTCCGGGCCGACGGCACGGGCGACAACGGCGAGCACGAGCGGCTCGTGATGCTCGCGCCGTCGTTGCTGGCCGAGCTGGGCGGCGCCGCGACCACCATCGCCGGTCAGCTCGACGACGATGCGCTGACGCTGATGGAGGGAATCACCTACAACGCGACGATCCACCGGGCCCGCCTCCGCGACCCCGTCATCGCGGCCCTGCTGCATCGGCTCGCGGTCGGCCTGCAGCCGTGCCCGGACTACCGCGGCCCGGTCAGACAGGCATTCGACGCCTTGATCGTCGAGATGGTCACGTTCCTCGCGACCCGCCACGACCTGCAACGTTCCGCAGCTGTGGACTATCTCCAGCCGATGCTGCCGCCGCCCCGTGAGGCCCGCCTCCAGGATGACTTCGCCGATTGGCTGCGCCGCGGACCGCTCGCCGGCCATGTGGACGTCGAGGTGACGAACGTGGCGACCGGCCGCGCCGACATCAAGGTCGGATTCGGGGCGACCAGATTCTTCGTCGAGGTGAAGCGGGAGCTGCGCGACGCCGGCGCAGCGGCCCTGGAACGCTCCTACCTCATCCAGGCCGCCGACTATTCCGGCACCAGCGCCACGCTCGGAGTTCTCCTGGTCCTGGATCTCACGGCGCACCCGGCCGGGGTGCGTCACCTCGCCGAATGCGCGTGGGTGACCCGGTGGACACCTCCTGGTAGCACCGTGGCCCGCTACCTGGTGGTCGCCGTGGTGATCGGCAACAGAAGCACCCCGAGCGCGTACTCACGAAACGCGCGGTAGACGGCCCGGCCCGGGGTCGCCGGTGCCGGGCCGTGGTCTCGGTGGTTCGGGTCAGCCGGCCAGGGTCGCGGTGTAGAGCAGCCGGTTCGGCGAGCCGCTGCCCGGGCCGGTCACGACCCCGGTGGTCGCGGCGGCGACGATCGCGGAGTTGACGGTTGTCACCGAGGCGCCGGGGTGTGCGGCGAGGTAGAGGGCGGCCGCGCCGGCCACGTGGGGCGAGGAGAACGAGGTGCCGCTGCCGGTGTAGGTGGCGGTGTTGCCGGTGCGCCAGGCGGAGGTGATGTCGACGCCGGGGGCGAACACGTCCAGGACGGCGCCGTAGTTGGACCAGGATGCGCGGGCGTCGGTGCGGCCGGTGGCGCCGACGGTCAGGGCCTGGGTCACCCGGGCGGGTGACGTGTTGGCGGCGTTGACCCCGGAGTTGCCGGCCGCGATGGCGTACGGGATGCCGGCGCTGATGGATCGCCGCACCGCGGCGTCCAGGGTGGTGCTGGCGCCGCCGCCGAGGCTGAGGTTCGCGATCGAGCGGCCGGGTACCGCGTTGGCGGTGACCCAGTCGATGCCGGCGATGACCCCGGCGGTGGTGCCCGATCCGCTGTCGTCGAGGACGCGGACGCCGACGACGCCGGCGCTCTTGGCGATGCCGTAGGTGCTGCCGGCGGCGACCCCCGCGACGAACGTGCCGTGCCCGTTGCCGTCCTGTGCCACGTTGTCGCCGTCCACGGCGTCGTAGCCGTAGCGTGCCCGGCCGCCGAAGTCCTGGTGGGTGACGGTGATCCCGGTGTCGACGACGTAGACGGTGACGCCGCTGCTCGGGCCGTAGGTGTAGGTCTGGCTCAGCGGCAGGTTGCGCTGGTCGGAGCGGTCCAGGCCCCAGGGTGCCGAGGTCTGGGTGTCGGTGATGCGCACGCTCTGGTCGGCCTCGACGGAGGCCACCGCCGGGTCGGCGGCCAGCCGTGCGGCCTGCCGGGGGGTCAGGTGTGCGGTGTAGCCCTCCACCGCGTGGCCGAAGACGCGGCCGACGGTGCCGCCGTAGCGCCGGGCGAGGCGGTCGGCGCGGGGCCTGTCGATCTGCGTGCCGTCCTTGAGCACGACGAGGTAGGTGCCGGCGATCGCGGACGGGCTGTCGGCGTGCAAAATCGTTCCGGTCGGCTCGGCGGCGATCGCGGGGGCCGCGCCGGCGACGGCGAGTGCGGTGCCGGTGAGGACGGCGGCGGCGAGGGTGGCGGTGTGGCGGTGGCGGGCGGGTCGCATCTGTTCCTCCTGGCCTTCCGGCGCCGGGGTGACGCCTGGAGAGAACGCTAGGCAGGAACCATTGATTGATGATCAACGATACGTTAGGGGCTTGCCAGCACATTGACACGAACCTGCGAACGGCGACGGCGCGTGGCTGAACACTCGACCGATGGTGCTGTCCCGTGCCGGGGCCCGATGATGACGGGGAATTGTTACGACATTGGGGAGGGTCGCGTGTCAGATGTCGTCGTGATCTCCGGCCATCCGTGTCCTGGATCGAGGACATTGCAACTGGCCAGGGCGGTGGGCGAGCGCCTGGCGGCGCACCGCGGCCACGCCGAGTTCGTCACCGTCGACGTCGCCGAGCTCGGGCAGGGCCTGCTCGCGCCGGCCGACGCCGCCACCGGCGAGGCCTTGTTGGAGGTTCAGGACGCCACGCTGCTGATCGTCGCGACCCCGACCTGCCGGGGCACCTACTCCGGTGTGCTCAAGGTGCTGCTCGATCAACTTCCGGCCAACGCGCTCGCCGGCGTGCTGGCGGTCCCGGTCGTCACGGCCGACATCCAGCCGCAGGCCGATGCCGCCGAGGCGTTCCTCGCCCGGCTCCTGAGCGAGCTGGGTGCGGACGTCATCGACTTCGGGCTGACCGCGATCGGGCCCGAGCTCACCGATCCCGTCGCCGTCGCCGAGCAGTACGCCGCGGCGATCGGTACCTGACCGGGCGCGCCCGGCCCGCGTACCAGGATGCGGACGGCCGAGGTGGCGTAACGGCCGGCATCCGCCGTGTTCCTCCAGGTGAGTGCCGCCCTCGCGGCCGGTTCGGGTGCGGAGGCCGGCGGCTCTTCCACTTCTCCTATGAGGTTTATATGGTTCCGTGCGCGGGTGCCGGCACGGAGGGGGCGCGATGGGTCCGCACCGCGACACCGCGGGCAACCTGGAACAGGCCCGGCGCAGGCGCGGCGACCGGGCCCGCCAGGTCGCCGACGTGCTGCGCCACCAGGTGCTCGCGGGCGCCTTCGCGCAGGGTCAGCTGCCCCGGGAGCCCCTGCTCTGCCGCGACTTCGACGTGTCCCGCAACACGGTCCGCGAGGCGCTGGCCCTGCTGTCGGACGAGGGCCTGGTCGAGCGGTCACCCGGGGTCGGCACGACGGTGCTCACCGAGAAGTACGCGCACGGCCTGTACCGGCTCATGGGACTCGGCGAGACGATGCACCCGCAGGGCAGGTCACCAACGACGTGCGGACCGCCGCGCTGGCCGGTACCCGGTCCGCCGGCGCCGGGCTCGGCCCGGACCGGCACTGGCGCAACGCCCGCACGCACACCCTCCACGACACCGCCGCGTGGAAGATCCAGCACCTCGGTCACCGCAGCCGGTTCGGCCGCCTTCAGCCCGGCTGATCCTCGCCGTCGGGGCAGCTGCGTTAATGACCGCCACCCGCAGGCCCTATCCGCGCTCGGTGGTCAGTCCGACGTTGAGCCAGACGTCGTAGGGCAGGTCCGCCAGCTGCGCCGCGACCTCTCTGCGCACCCGGTCCTCGTCGGCCACGTCCCAGCGCCCGGGCTCGACGACGAAGTCGGCCTCGACGTACAGCTTGCGGCCCACCTTGCCGACGCGCAGCACCGGCGCGTCGAGGCCGAACTGCGCGCCGACCCGCTCGACCCCGTCGCGGACGGGTTGCTGCACCCGCTGATCGGCGGCGCCCTCGAGCAGTTCGACGGCCATGGTCCTGATCATGCGTACCGGCTGCGGCACCAGCAGCAGGCAGGCCACGAGCACCAGCACCGGGTCGAGGTAGCGCCGCGGTTCCGGACCGATGCGGTCGCCGAGCAGCAGCGTGAGCGCCGATCCCACCAGGACGACCATGCTGAGCAGGGCGCCGGCCCACCACTGCCGGGCCTCCGCGTCGAGCAGGTCGGAGGCCGGATCCGCGCGCCGCAGGTAACGGTGGATGATCAGGGCGGCCACGGCGGTGAGCAGGCCGTAGGCCGCCATGGACCCGGGCGAGATCTCCTCGCTGCCGCCGTCGATGATGACGCGGGTGGCGTCGAGCGCGGCGTACCCGCAGGTGCCCAGCAGGACGAGCCCCTGCATGCCGACGACGAGCGGTGCCAGCGACTCCCTTCCGAAGGGATAGCGGGGCGTCGGCCCGGCGTCCATCAGCCGTGCGGCGTGCAGCGACAGGCCGGTCAGGGCCATGCCGATCAGGGTGTACGCCCCGTCGAGCAGAATGGCCTGTGAACCCGCGGCCAGGCCCCAGCCGACGCCGAGCGCCGCCAGGACGGCCGTTGCGAACAGGGACGTCCGGAGCGCGGATCGTTCCCTGGACGGATGCGCATCGGCTTGTCGCGGCTTTCCCATCGTGTCCCAGTGTCACAGGTGACGCACCGCCCATGGGCGGATCCGCTTCATTGACGGACATGCATATGTTTGGCAGAGTGGCGGAGTGGCTGATCCACTGTTCCACTCCCCGATAGCCCGGGACACCGTCGTCGACGTGCTGGTGGCCCGGCTCCGCGCCGACGTCCTCTCCGAGCGGTACGCCCCGGGCGCGCTGCTCCCGCCGGAACGGGAACTGGCCGCCGGCTACGGAGTCACCCGAACGTCGCTCAAACACGCGCTGGTCCGCCTGGTCGGTGCCGGGCTGCTGGAGACCCGGCACGGCGTCGGCACCCGGGTGCGCGACTACCGCCGCACCGCCGGCCCGGATCTGCTGCCCTACCTGGTCAACCTGGACGGGCCGGGCTGGCTGACGGAGACGTTCGCGGTCCGGCGCGAGATCGGTTCGCTGATCGCGTTCCGGGCGGCCGGGCACGCCTCGGGCGCCGACCGGGTGCGGCTGCTCCGGCTGCGTGACGAGATCGCCGCGGCGCCCGGCGGCGACCCCGTGCAGCGCGCCGAGGCCGAGGTGCACCGCGCCCTCGCCGTCGCGTCCGGCAACCGCGTCTACGAATTGCTCGTCAACTCGCTGCTGCGGGCCTACGACGACGTGCGGCACCTGTTCGCCGCCCCGTTCGCCGATCCGGCGGCGGCCGCGCACCGGATCACGCCGCTGGTCGAGACCGTCCGGGCCGGCGACGCCGAGGCCGCGCACGCGGCCGCCGATGCGTACTACCTGTGTACCGAACGACTCATGCTGGGAGGCGACGGTGATCACGACGCTGCGCGAGGCGATGGCCGGGACGGTTCGGCTGACCGGGGAGGGCGGTGAGCGGCCGATCCGGCTGGCGCTGCGGGTCACCGTACCGGGTGCGCTGCACCCCCTCGCCGACCTGCGCGCCGAGGCCGCGGGCCGGGTACAGGTCCCCGGCTTCGCGGACGACCCGGCGGCGAAGGGCAGCATGGACATCGCCCCGCTGCGAGCCGGCCGGATCGGATACCGGCTGGCCTTCACCGCCCTCGACGGACGGCGGCTGTGGCTGGACGGCGCCAAGGCGGTCACCGTCAGGCGGCCGCTGCACAGCATGACCCGGCTGAGCGCGGTGTTGCTCGACGCCGCCGGTGCCGTGGTCGGCGAGGCGCGGCTCGTGTTCGACCTGCGCACCGAGCTCCTGCCGTTCCTGCTCAGCATGCGGATGCGCCGGGCCCGCCGGCCATGGCCACCCGCGCCTACCCACCCGCCCCGCCCGGACACCGGTGGCCTGATGCGGTCGCGGTGGCGGGGCCAGCCGGGACGGCTGGAGGTCTGGTACACGACCCTGACCGACCCGGCCACCGGCACCGGCGTCTGGCTGCACCACGAGCTGGTGGCCCCGGCCGACGGCTCGCCCGCCCGGGCGCACGGGTGGGCCGCCGTGTTCCCGCCCGCCGCCGCGCCGACCTGGGCACGCTTCGGCCCCGACCCCTGGCCGACCGGGACCACGCCCGGCGGATACGCCGCGGGCGGGGTGCGCGTCACCGCGGACGAGCTGACCGGCGCGGCCGGCGACCTGAGCTGGCGACTGCGCGTGACCGGCGGCGGAGCGCCCCTGTTCACGTTCCCCCGCTGGGCCTGGCACCGCGAGTGGTTGCCGGCCGCGCAGGTCGTGGCGGTCCCGGCCGGCCGATACACCGGCAAGGTCCGCGTCGGCGACCGGGAGATCGAGCTCGCCGGAGCGCCCGGCAACACCGCCCGCATCTACGGCCACGGCAACGCCCGCCGGTGGGCCTGGCTGCACGCCGACCTCGGCGGCGACGACGTGTGCGAGGTGGTCGCCGCCGTCTCCATGCGGCCCGGCCTGAACCGGCTCGCGCCGCTGCCGTTCGTCCGGCTCCGCGTCGACGGCGTGGAGTATCCGGCCGGTGATCCGCTGCTGGCCGCGTTGCGTTTCCGCGCACGGCTGGACCGCCCCCGGTGGACGGTGACCGGCCGGCACGGCGACCGGCGGATCACCGTCGCCGTGACGATGCCGCCGGAGCGCACCCTCGCCGTGCCGTACACCGACCCGGACGGCGCCCCGGCCGTGTGCCACAACTGCGAGGTGGCCGACGCCGTGGTCCGGCTGGAGCGGCGCGGCCGCGACGGCTGGCGGGAGGAGCGGTGCTGGGAGCTGCGGGGCACCGCGCACGCCGAGCTGGGCGAGCGTGACTGAGCGCCTGGCGGCGGTCGCCGCCACCCTGCTCGGCGTCGACCTCGCCGACGGCGCTCGGATCGCCGCGGAGCTGACCCGGCTGGCCGCCGCCTTCCCCCGGCCCGTACGGCTCGGGCTCGGCGCGGCCGGCGGCGGGTTCGACGTGGCCGCCAGGTTGCTGGCCGGCGGGGCCCTCGGCCGGCTCGACCAGCCGACCCGGGAGGCGGTCTGCACCACCCTCGCCGCCCGGCCGGCCGGCCGGGCACTGGTGGAGGCGCTGAAGCTTCCGCTGTTGCTGGCCGCCGCCGCGGCCGGCGAGGCGGGGCGCGAGACGCCGTCGTCCGCGGGTCCCGGCGCGCCCGAGCCCGAACTGAACTGCGTCCCGGCCGACGACTGGCCACACCGGAGCCGGGTCGACGCCATCGTGATCGGCTCCGGCGCCGGCGGGGCGATGGCCGCCCGGGAACTGGCCCGGGCCGGGCTGTCCGTGGCGGTGCTGGAGGAGGGGCGCCGGTTCACCGCGGCGGAGTTCCGCCGCCGGCGTCCCGCCGACCGCTTCGTCGACCTCTACCGCGACGGCGGCGCGACCGTTGCGCTCGGCGTACCGCCGGTGCTGCTACCGCTCGGCCGCGGTGTCGGCGGCACCACGCTTGTCAACTCCGGCACCTGTTACCGCACGCCGGAGCGGGTGTTGCGGCGCTGGCGGGACGTGCACGGCCTCGCGCTCGCCGACCCGGCCCGGTTCGGGCCGCTGCTGGACGACGTGGAGCGCACCCTGCGGGTGGCGCCGCAGCCGATGGACGTGCTGGGCCGCAACGGCGAGCTGGCGCTGGCCGGCGCCGCGGCGCTCGGCTGGCGGGCGGCGCCGCTGCGCCGCAACGCGCCCGGCTGCGCCGGTTCCTGCCAGTGCGCGATCGGCTGCCCGCGCAACGCCAAGAACGGGGTACACCTCAACGCGCTGCCGCAGGCGTGCGCCGCGGGCGCGGTCGTGGTCACCGGCGCCCGGGTCGACCGCGTCGTCACCGCCCGCGGCCGGGCCGTCGGGGTGCGCTTCGGCCGCCGGCTGCTCGCGGCGCCGCTCGTCGTGCTGGCGGCGGGTGCGATCGAGACGCCCCGGCTGCTGTTCCGGTCCGGTCTGGGCCGGCACCCGGGGCTCGGGCGGGGCCTGGCGGTGCACCCGGCGGTAAGCGTGGCCGGCCGGTTCGCCGAACCGGTCGTCGCCGGGCGGGGTGTCCTGCAGAGCGTCGGCGTCGAGGAACTGCACGACGACGGGGTGCTCATCGAGGCCACCGCGGGCCCGCCGGGTCTGGCGTCGTTCGTCCCGCCCGGCATCGGCCGGGCCCTGCACGCGGACCTCGCGGACTCGGATCGGCTCGCCACCGTCGGCGCGATGATCGCCGACCGGCCCGGCGGCCGGGTCGGTGCCCACCTCGTGCGCTACCGGCTCGCCCGTACCGACGCGGACCGGCTGCGGCTCGCGATCGTCGCCATCGGACGGCTGCTGCTCGCGGCCGGTGCGCGGGAGGTGCTCACCGGACTCGCACACCGCCCGTACGCCCGCAGCGTGGCCGAGCTGCGGGACGCGGCCTCGACAGCCGACGCCCGGCTGCTGCACCTGGCGGCGTTCCACCCGACCGGCAGCGCCGCCATGGGCGCCGACCCGCAGCGGGCACCGGTCGACGCCGACGGACGCCTGCGCGGTGTGCACGGCGTCTGGGTCGCCGACGCCTCCGCGCTGCCCAGCTGCCCCGAGGTCAACCCGCAGCTGAGCATCATGGCCGTCGCCCTGGCCGTCGCCCGCACCGCGGCGGCCGAGTTCGGTCAGGTGTCCGCCGCGAAGGCGTCGCCGGCCACGAGGACCGGTCGTCAGCGATAGGCGGCCGCCTGCAGCGTGAACAGCTCGGCGTAGAGGCCCGGTCTCGCCATCAGGTCCTGGTGGGTTCCGGCCTCGGCGATGGTGCCGTCCGCGACCACCAGGATCAGGTCGGCCATGCGGACGGTGGAGAAGCGGTGGGACACCAGCACCGTGATGCCGCCCGTGCGCCGGCCGACCTCGCGGGCCGATTGTGCGTAGCGTTCGAAGAGGGCGTGTTCGGTCAGCGGGTCCAGCGCCGCCGTCGGCTCGTCGAGCAGCAGGAGCAGCGGTTCCTCGCGCATCATCGCCCGGCTCAGCGCCACCCGCTGCCACTGGCCGCCGGACAGTTCCTCGCCGTCGTCGTAGGCCTTGCCCAGATGTGATTCCAGGCCCTCGGGCAGGCGGTCGATCACCTGCTCCGCGTCCGCGCGGTGCACCGCCCTCAGGATCGCCCGGTGGCTTCCGGCCAGGCGCAGGTCGCCCACGCCGATGCTCTCCCGGGCCGGCGCCTCGAGCCTGACGAAGTCCTGGAAGCCCGCCGCGATGCGCTCCCGCCACCGGTCCGCATCGATGCGGCGGAGGTCGATGCCATCCACGGTGATCTCGCCCGAGGTCGGCCGGTAGAACCGGGACAGCAGCTTGACCAGGGTGGACTTGCCCGCGCCGTTGTCGCCGACGATCGCCACCGTGGCGCCGGCCGGAATGTGCACGGTCACGTCGCGCAGCACGTCGGTTTCGGTGCCCGGGTAGCGGAAGGCCACGCCGTCGAAACGGATCCCTTCACGGAGCGCCGACGGCACCGGCCGGTCGGCCACGAGGGGGTCGGCGGCCAGCGCGGTCTCCCTGCGCAGCCAGCGGACCCGCGACAGTGCCCGGGCGTTGCGCTGCAGGGCACCCGCCACCGCGACGACGCCGGCCGCCTGCGCGTTGGTCTGCACGGCGAGGGTGATCACCAGGACCACGTCGCCGACCGAGCGCTCACCTGCGATCGCCGAGCGGACCACGACCACCACCGCGGCGACGTACCCGATCGCGAAGATCAGCTGGCCGATCAGCCGCAGGCCCAGCCCGGCCAGCTCGGCCCGGCGTAGTGGAACCTCCTCCTGCCGGCGGGCGGCGACCTGGCGCCGCCGCAGCACACCCTGCAGCCCGAAGAGGCGGATCTCCTTGGCCGCGGCGGCGGTGAAGAGCAGATCGCGGAAGTAGAACGACGCCGCCGGCCACCACCGGCCCCCCGCCGGGCAACAGCCGGAGCATGGCCCGGCGCTGGTCCCAGCGGCCCCGCATCCCGCCGGTGAACTCGCCCCACACCGACCTGGTGACCGAGTCGTCCTCACTCCGGTCGGCCATCACCACCCCCGAGGCATCGATCAAGAGCACGAACCTACCGGTGACCTCCGACAGAAGTCGCCCCGATTTCCGGGCGCGGACCCGCTGCCCGGAAGCGGTCGAGCCGCCCGGCTGGTGTGCCGGGCGGCTCGTGGGGTCGTGCGGGTCGTGCGGGGTGGTGGGTTACTTGATGGTGACGTTGAAGATCGGGTCGGCGGCGAGTTTCTTGAACGCGGCGAGGCTGGAGGCCTTGCTGTTGATGCTGATGTCGCGGTCGCCCTGGTCGTCCTTCTTGGTGTCGAAGTAGACGATGGCCTTGATCC
>NZ_JBEZDY010000023.1:33188-140700 GCF_040648555.1 Actinoplanes sp. NPDC049118 | reverse complement strand
GCCCTCGTGGCCGGCCGCCCGGGCGGGGTTGGCCGCGCCGCCGGCGCCGCCCGGTCCGCCGGGCCTCCCGGGCCCGGCCCTGCGCCCGGCCTTCGGCGCCGACGGGCCGAACCGGGCGCCGTCGCGCGCCGACGACGCGGGCGCGCCACCGAACCGCCCGGGCGGCCCGCCGGGGCGGACCGGACCCGGTGCACCCGGACCGGGCCGCGGCACGGGCACGACGCAGCGGCGCCGCCTCTACATCGCGGGGGGCTCCGTCGCCGTGCTCACCATGATCGCCGCGACCGCGGTGCTCGCGAGCGCCGACAAGCCGAAGGACTCGGTCGCCGGCGTGCAGCCGACCAGCCTCTCCGGATCCAGCAAATGCGTGGTCAGCTACGCGGTCTGGTCGGACGCGAACAACAGGTTCAGGGCCGCCGTCACGATCGCCAACCGGGACACCACGGCGATCAAGGACTGGAAGCTCTGGTTCGTGATGCCGGGTGACCAGGTCGTCTCGGGCAACGGCGGGCTCCGGCTCGACCAGCAGGGCCGCGGGGTCACCGTACAGTCCACAAAGGTGCTCAGCCCGCAGCAGACCGAGACGCTGCAGTTCACCGGCCGCTACCGGGCCAGCAACGCCGCGCCGATGGTGTTCCAGCTGGGCGGCGAGACCTGCCAGACGTTCGTGTCGCCGGCGCCGGGTGCGCCGTCGCAGCCGGTCGAGCACCTGACCAACGGTGAGGTCCGGCTCGGCCCGGTGCCGACCAAGGAGTCGCCGATCCCCGGCATCTCCATCAACCCGAGCGGTGTCGCGGTCCCGGTCCCGGTCGGCACGACCGGGCCGGGAACGACCACGTCGGCCACCGCCTCGCCGACACAGATCCTGGAGCCGCCACCCGACGACGACGACCCCGTCGAGCCGGCTCCGCCGACCACCGATCCGACCACGCCGGCCACGACGCCGCCGACCACCGATCCGACCACGCCGCCCGCGACGCCGCCGACGATCCCGGTCGAGGACCCCGACCCTGCGGATGTCGACCCGCCGGGCGGCTTCGGCTGAGCGGAGCCGCGCAGCGCATCCTCGGGCAGTCGACCGGAGTAGCGGTCGACTGCCCGAGTCGCGCGTTAGAGTCGAATTGTGTCCGGCAGGCGCCTGCGATCCCGGTTCGGGCGCATCGCTCTCGATGTCCGAGCCCCGGACGCCCCCCATGGGCGACCCGCGACCAGAATCCCGAGCCGAAATCGGAGCGGACCCTCTCGGCGTGCCTGCGGCCCGGCATGACGCCCACGTGGAAGATGACTGATACCGGCCTGCGAGCTGCGCGGCTCCGGTCCGCACCGACACGAGCGTTACCTGCACTCGACGAGCAAGTCGTCGCACATCGGGGAGTTCGACATGATAAATACCGTCCTGGAACTGGCTGCGGAGGCGTTGTTCGTCTCCGACCTCCAGCCGTCCGAGTGCCCCAGCCGGCAGACGGTCGAAGACACCGTGACGGCCATGCTGCTGCGTCACGGCAGTGACGGCTGCGCGGCCGGGGTCGCGGAGGAGTTCGGTGACCACCCGGACATGGCCGTGCGCCGGATGGGCTGGGTGCGCCAGGAGTTGCGCAGCGTGATGGCCGCGCCGCGACGGCCCCACTACGCCAGCTGAGGCCCCTGAGCTCCGCGGGGCGCGGAGCCACCGAGCGATAGCTGAGCCTTTTTCGCTAAAAACTCCCTAAAAGCAACCGAGTTCGGCCACCACTGCACCTTTCGGCCGTAAGTGTTCTCCTCATCAGCCGGTTCACCAGCCGGTTTGTACGAGCGAGGAGGAACACGTGACTGCCACGACCGAACTCCCCGCCCCCGTCGGCATCACCCACGACGCGCCGTCCGCGCGCGACCTCGAGGACCTGGTCCGAGAAAACATGCCGATGGTGGGCCACCTGGTCCGGGAGTTGCTCAACCGCGTGCCCGGCCACGTACACGCCGACGACCTGTCGTCCGCCGGATTCGCCGCGCTCCTCGGCGCCGCCCGCTCCTTCGATGTGAGCCGGGGCATACCGTTCCACCGCTTCGCGGCCGTACGGATCCGCGGCGCGCTGCTGGACGAACTGCGCGGACAGGACTGGGCGAGCCGTTCGGTACGGGCCCGGGCCCGCCGCACCTCGACGGCACGGCAGGAACTCACCGCGGCGCTGGGGCGTACCCCGACCGAGGCCGAGGTCGCCGAGATGCTCGGCATCGGCGTCGCCGAACTCGCCGCCGTCGAGGACGACGTGCAGAAGGCCGCCCTGCTCAGCCTCCAGGGATTCCCGACGGGCGCGGCCGAGGAGATGGTGCCGGAGCTCTCCGAGGGCCCCGAGGACCTGCTGCTCAAGCGGGAACGCCTCGGCTACCTGCACCAGGCGATCCAGGCCCTGCCCGAGCGGCTGCGGATGGTCGTCACCCAGTCGTTCCTGCAGGAACAGCCGCTCAGCGACGTGGCCGCGGAGCTCGGCGTGACCGAGTCGCGGATCTCGCAGCTGCGCACCGAGGCGCTCCGCCTGCTCCGGGAGGGCCTGAACAGCTCACTGGCCCCGGAACTGCTCACGGTGGCCGCCGGCGGGCCGCGTACCCGCAAGGGCTGCCTGCAGCGGCGCCGCACCGAGTACTTCGCCCGAGTCGCCGAGCAGGGGAACCTGCGGACCCGGCTGGCGCTGACCGACAGTCACGGCGTACCGATCGCGGTCGCCGCCTGAGCGCGGCACCGGCCCGGCGACGGGGGAACGCAGAGCGGATCGAGCGCGGCGCGAACCTCGCGGATGTCGGCGCCGACGGCGCCGGCGAACATCCCCGGCCCGGCGAGCGGCATCAGGACGGCGGCGTCGCCGAGCACCTCGGGGGCGGGTAGCGCCGGACCGGCCAGGATGAGGGCGCCGACCGCGCGGCCGCCGCCGAGCACCGCCGCGCCCGACCAGCCCGGCGCCTCCGGACCGACGGAGAGCTCGTGGCGGTAGAGGGTGCTTCCGGCGTACCGGACGGTCATGTCGGCACGCACGTCGCCGGACGGCTCGTCGTGGCGGCCGCAGACCAGGTCGTCGCGCCAGAGCAGGGAACCGCCGGCCTCGACCTCGACGAGCGTGACGGCCAGGTGATGGCAGCCGGTCGCCGCGATCAGCGGCTCCGGCAGCCAGCGCAGCGCCGCGCCCGCGGCGACCGACGCCCGGATCTCCAGCCGGGACGGCGGCGCCCCGGGCCGGCCGGGCAGCGCGAGTTGCGCGGCGACGCTGCGTAACTCCAGCCGCGCGCCCGGCCCGACCTCGACGTCCAGGCGCAGGTCGTCGCCGCGCAGCGGCCCGGCGGCGCCGCCGACAAGGTGCACGGTGACCTCGCCGTCGTCCCGCGGCCCGGTGCGCCGCGGCAGCAGCGGCGCCTCGCCGCGCAGCACGGCGAGCCGGGTGCCGCCCCGCCCGTCGGCCTCGGCGACGATCCGCGCCTCGGCCCGCATCAGCCGCCGGTCCGCGGCCCGGGTGGCGTGCCGCCGGGCGTCATGCCACCGGCGCCCGGGCCGCGACCAGGTTCCGGATCCAGTCGGCGACCGGCGTCGCCGCCCGGTCCTGTACCAGCGAGAGGAACACCGTCGGCAGTCCGCCACGCCGCGCCGCCGCGTCCCGGTCCATCACCGACAGGTCGGCGCCGACCAGCGGCGCCAGGTCCGTCTTGTTGATGACCAGCAGGTCCGCGGCGGTCACGCCCGGGCCGCCCTTGCGCGGCACCTTGTCGCCGCCGGCCACGTCCACCACGAAGATCTGCCGGTCGATCAGGCCCTTGCTGAAGGTCGCGGTCAGGTTGTCCCCGCCACTCTCCACCAGCACCAGATCCAGCGGGCCGAGGGCCGACTCCAGGTCCTCGACCGCGTCCAGGTTCGCGGAGATGTCGTCGCGGATCGCCGTGTGCGGGCAGCAGCCGGTCTCGACCGCGCGGATCCGTTCGGCCGGCAGGACGCCGTTGCGGAGCAGGAAGTCGGCGTCCTCGGTGGTGTAGATGTCGTTGGTCACGACGGCCAGCCGCAGCTCCTCGCCGAGCGCCCGGCACAGCGCCGCGACCAGCGCGGTCTTGCCGGAACCGACCGGGCCGCCGATGCCGATCCGCAGGGCGCGCGCGGTGTCCACCAGCGGCGCGTGCGGGTCGACGCCGGGGTCAGGATGGGTGTGCGGGACCTCTTCGTGGCCGTGCTCATGTGGTTCGGAACGCTGTTTGGACATATCAGGACGCAAAGAGACGCACCTCCCAGTTGGCGTGGAGCTCGGCGCCTATGTCGAGCAGCGGAGCACCGGCGGCCGGCAGTTCGTCGACCGGGTCGTATGCCCGGGCCGCGGCGTCCGCCGCGATCCGGTCGATCTCGGGGGCCAGGCGTGCGAGCAGCGCGTGCACCGCGTACGGATCCAGGCCCAGCAGCCGGACCGCCGCGCCGGCCGGGCCGGTCACCGCACCGTGCGCGGTGGCGACCGCGGCCTCCAGCGGCCCGAGCCCGGCGGCGGCGGCCAGCGCGCCGAGCGCAACCGGATGATGCGGCTCGCGGCCGAGCGCGGGCATGGACCACATCGCGCGCCCGGCGCGCAGGAGCGCGCGACCCTGTGCCCGCGAGGCCTTGCGCAACGCGGCCGACGGCGTCCGCGCGTCCAGGCCCGCATCAAGATCAAACCATTCCCCCGTACGCGCACAGGCGCTCGCGGCGAACGCAGCGGACACCAGGCCCGTGGTGACCAGCCGGCCGCGCAGGAATCCGCCGACGTCCGCGACGTCACGCACCCGCCCGGCCGCCACCGCCGCCTCGAGTCCGCCGGAGTGCGCGTGCCCGCCGGCGGGCAACCGGCCGTCCGCCAGCACCAGCAGCGTCGCCAGACTCATGCCGCCGCCACCGTTCCCCCGGCCCCAGGTTCGCGGGTTGTCTGGTGGTCGGCCGGGGGTGGGGGCATCAGAACAGGAAGTAGCGCTGGGCCATGGGGAGCTCGGTCACCGGGTCCGGCTCGACGACCTCGCCGTCGATGCGGACCGTGAACGTGTCCGGCTCCACCTCGATGCGGGGCAGCGCGTCGTTGCGCGGCATGTCGGCCTTGCCGACCGAGCGGGTGTCGGACACCGGCACCAACGCCCGCTTGACGCCGATCCGGTCACCCAGCAGGGCGTCGATCGCGGCCGGGGCCACGAACGCCACCGACGTCACCGACGGCACCAACCCGTACGCGCCGAACATCGGGCGGGGCAGCATCGGCTGCGGGGTCGGTATCGAGGCGTTCGCGTCGCCCATCTGCGCCGAGGCGATCATGCCGCCCTTGATCACCAGGGCCGGCCGGACGCCGAAGAACGCCGGGTCCCAGAGGACCAGGTCCGCCAGCTTGCCCGGCTCGACCGAGCCGACCTGTTCCGCCATGCCGTGCGCGATCGCCGGGCAGATCGTGTACTTGGCCACGTACCGTTTCGCGCGCTCGTTGTCCGCGGGGCCGTCACCCGGCAGGCTGCCGCGGCGGGCCTTCATCACGTGCGCGGTCTGCCAGGTGCGGATGACCACCTCGCCGACGCGGCCCATCGCCTGTGAGTCCGAACCGATCATCGAGATCGCGCCGATGTCGTGCAGCAGGTCCTCGGCCGCCATCGTGGACGGCCGGATCCGGCTCTCCGCGAACGCCAGGTCCTCGGGGACCGCCGGGTTCAGGTGGTGGCAGACCATCAGCATGTCGAGGTGCTCACTGAGGGTGTTGCGGGTGTACGGCCGGGTCGGGTTCGTCGACGACGGCAGCACGTTCGGGTGCGAGGCGACCGTGATGATGTCCGGCGCGTGCCCGCCACCCGCGCCCTCGGTGTGGTACGCGTGAATCGACCGTCCCGCGATCGCCCGCAGCGTCTCCTCGACGAAGCCGGCCTCGTTGAGGGTGTCCGTGTGTATGGCGACCTGCACGCCGGAGGCGTCGGCGACCTGCAGCGCCGCGTCGATGACCGCGGGCGTGGTGCCCCAGTCCTCGTGCAGCTTGAAGCCGCCCGCGCCGCCGCGCAGCTGCTCCCACATGGACTCCCGGGACATCGTGTTGCCTTTGCCGAGCAGCAGCACGTTGATCGGGCGCTGGTCCATCGACTCGAGCATCCGGGCCAGGTGCCAGGCGTTCGGGGTGACCGTGGTGGCCTTGGTCCCCTCGGCCGGGCCGGTGCCGCCACCGATGATCGTGGTGATGCCCGAGGCCAGCGCGGTGTCCAGGATGGTCGGGCTGATCAGGTGCACGTGGCTGTCGATCGCGCCCGCGGTGAGGATCTTGCCGTTGCCGGCGATGATCTCGGTGCCGGGCCCGATCACCAGGTCGGGGTGGATCCCGTCCATGGTGTCGGGGTTGCCGGCCTTGCCGAGCGCCACGATCCGGCCGTCGCGGATGCCGATGTCGGCCTTGACGATGCCCCAGTGGTCGAGCACCACCGCGCCGGTGATGACGGTGTCCGGGGTGCCCTCGGCGCGGGTGGCGCGGGACTGGCCCATGGACTCGCGGATGACCTTGCCGCCGCCGAAGACGACCTCGTCGCCGGGGTTCGGCCCGGCGCTGCGGTCCTCCTCGATCTCGATCAGCAGGTTGGTGTCGGCGAGCCGGATCCGGTCGCCGGCGGTGGGGCCGTAGAGGGCGGCGTAGCGGTCGCGGCCGAGAATGGTCACCGGGGGCTCCCGTTCGACGGCTGTTCCTCGTCCGCGGTCCCGTCCGGCGACCCGGGCGGTTCGTCGCCGTCGGCCGGGGCCGTGGCGGGATCGAGCGGGCCGCCGGCCAGGCCGCGCAGGCCGGGCACGATCCGGTTGCCGGTGAACGGCACCAGGTCGACGTCGCGGGGCAGGCCCGGCTCGAAGCGCACCGAGGTGCCGGCGGGCACGGCCAGCCGGTGCCCCCAGGCGGCCTCCCGGTCGAAGTCGAGCGCCGCGTTGGACTCGGCGAAGTGGTAGTGCGAGCCGACCTGCACGGGCCGGTCGCCGGTGTTGCGCACCACCAGCGAGAGCACCGGCCGTCCGGCGTTGATGGTGATGTCGCCGTCCCCGGCGATGATCTCCCCGGGCACGATCACGAGATCGGCCCGTGCACGGTGACCAGCTTGGTGCCGTCCGGGAAGGTGGCCTCGACCTGCACCTCGGGGAGCAGCTCGGGAACGCCGTCCATGACGTCCTCGCGGGCGAGCACGCGGCGCCCGGCGTCCATCAACTCCTCGACGGTCCGCCCGTCGCGCGCACCCTCGAGCAGGAAGGCGGTGATGACCGCGGTCGCCTCGGGATGGTTGAGGCGCAGGCCCCGCTCCCGCCGTCGCCGTGCCACGTCGGCCGCGACGTGGATGAGCAGGCGTTCCTGCTCGTGCTGACTGAGGAACAAACGGACCTCCCCTGATCGCCATGCGATGCTCGCAGCTCGACGTTTCCGACGTGTTACCCGCAGCGTTGCGCTTGATCAACCTGATCAGAACACGGTACGGGCGCGAACCCGGGCGGGAACCGGCGCGCCGGCACCGAAAGGGATCAGGCGGTGTAGAGGACGGCGTCGATCTCGATGTCGAAGCCGACCAGCGGGACCGGCAGCGTGGTGCGCACCGGCAGGTGCTCGCCCCTGATGTACTGCGGGTAGATCTCGTTGAGCTCGGCGAAGTCGGCGAAGTCGCGCAGGTAGACGCCGACCCGGACGGCCTGGTCGAGGCTGCCGCCCGCGGCTTCTGCGACGGCCGCCAGGTTGCGGAACGCGGCGTGCGCCTGCTCGGCGAAGGTGCCCGTCACCCGGGTGCCGTCCGGCAGGGCCGGTATGGCGCCGGCCAGGTAGATCGTGTCGCCGGCGACGACGGCGTGCGAGTACGGGCCGCCGACGGGCGCGGCCCGGTCGGTGATGATGGCGCGCTTGGACATCAGGGACTCCTGGTGGGTCGGGGAAACTGTTCGGCAAGGCCGTCCGCGCCGACCAGCGGCGCGGCGAGCAGGGCGCGCACGTCGCGTTCGCGCCGGTCGAGGGCGGCGCGCTGTGCGCCGGTGAGCGGGATCCACGGCGCCGCCGGTGCCGGCAGCCGGGGTACGAGGCGGCGCCCGGCCACGTACGTCGCCTCGTTGACCAGCCGCAGCGGCGCGTGCCGGACCTGGCGGTGCGCGTCGACGACCTCGAACGCCCCCTCCTCGATCCGGAACACCGCGAGGTCGGCGGGCGCACCCACCTCCAGGGTGCCGCCGGGCAGGCGGAGGGCGCGGGCGGCGCCGGCCGTGGCGGCGGTGATGACCTCGGTCAGCGGGAGGCCGGCGGCGAGCAGCTTGGCCATCGTCGTCGGCAGATCGAAGACCGGCCCGTGCACCGAGCGGGCGTGCAGGTCGGTGGAGACGGTGTCCGGCGCCAGCCCGGCCGCGAGCTGCCGCTCGAGCACGTCGAAGGCGAACCCGCCCGAGCCGTGCCCGATGTCGAGCAGCACGCCACGCTCCCGGGCCGCGTGCACGGCCGGGCCCAGCGGCGCCGCGATGCCGCTGGCGCAGTGCGTCACGATGTCGCCGGGGCGCAGCAGGCCGAGGACCTCGTCGAGCCCGGGCGGCGCCGTACCGATGTGGACCATGACCGGGACGCCGCAGGCGTCACCGACCGCACACCCGCGGCGCAGCGGCTCGATGCCGTTCTCGCCGACCGTCTCGCGGTCGATGCGGACCTTGATGCCGCGGATCGACTCGCGGTGGGCCTGCACGGTGTCGATCGCCAGGGCGGTGTCGCAGGCGGCCAGGTCGCGGCTCTCGCCGGTGCGCCCGGCCAGCCCCACCGCGGAGATGTTGAGCAGCACCGGCACCCGCACCTCCGCGCCGGCGACGGCCCGGCGCAGCCCGTCCAGGGTGTACGCGCCCGCCGAGCCGGCGTCGACCCACGTGGTGACGCCGGAGTACCAGGCGATCGGGTCGGGGTCGATGCCCCAGTAGCCGGGCCCGACGTGGGTGTGCAGGTCGATCAGGCCGGGCGTGACCAGCAGACCGGCGACGTCGACGACGGTGTGCGCGTCACGGGCCAGCCCGGCGCCGACCGCCGAGATCCGGCCGCCGGTGACCGCGAGGTCCGCGCGCCCCATGCCGAAGACGTCGCCGCCGGCCAGCAGCAGGTCGTAGGTCACGTGGCCGCTACCGGCCCGGGCGTGCCCGCGGCGGCGTGGCCGGTCGTCCCGGCGTCGAGGGCCGCGGCGATGGCCAGCCGGTAGAGGCGGGTGGGCCGGCCCCTGCGGTGCAGCTGGGAACTTCCCTCCCCGACGGCGAGCCGGGACTCGCCGAGCTTGCGGATCAGCCGCCGACCGCTCGGATCGGTGATGCCCAGGTGGCGCGCCAGGTCGCTGGGTGAGATCGCCCGGCCGGCCAGGGACCGCTCGATCGCGGCGAGCCGCGACAGCGTCGCCGGGCTGAGCCCGGCCCGCCCGGCCAGCGCCTCGATCCCGCCGTGCTCGCGGTAGGTGTAGGCCAGCGGCGGCCCGGAGGCGCCCATCGGCCCGATCACCGCGCCGTTGTCGGAGATCAGGTACGCGCCCGGATCGGCGTCCTGCCCGGCCCGGGCGGCGGCCCGTTCGGCCAGCGCCACGCAGGCCCGGGCCGAGTCGCCCAGGCCGAAGCCGGCCACCGCGCCGACGCCGAGGGCGGCGCGGGCCTCGGCGAGCAGGGGCAGCCCGGCCCAGTGGCGGGTGGCCGCCTCGAAGAGCGCGGCGGGTGCGAGGACGACGATCCCGTGCCGCCCCCGGTCGTCGATCCACGCGTCCGCGAACTCGGGGGCCTCGAGCAGCAGGCGCAGCAGGCCGGCCCGGGCCCGGTCGGTGTCGGCGCCCGCCGCGGGCCCGGCGATCAGGAACACCCCGGCGGCGAAGCGCCGGCCGTCGGCCCGCCGGCTGCGGATCCGCAGCGCGAGCTCGTGCAGGTCGGACCGGATCGTGCCGGGGGTGGCCAGCGCGTTGATGACCGCGACGGTGCCGTCGAGGGCCGCGGCGACCCCGGTGCGCACGCTGATCACGTAGCGGGCGCCGGTCCGGGCCAGGTGCTCGCGGTGGAAGGCGACGACGTCGGCGACGGGCCGCTCGGGATCGAACGGTTGGCAGGCGATCGTCGTACGGTCCAGCTCGAGCGCGGCCGCCACCTCGTCGACCGTGTCCCGGGCGAAGGTGTCGATGCTGACCGGCGTGGCGGGCCAGCCGTTGCCGCGGGCCCGGGACCAGGCCAGCGCGAGGTCGAGGGCGGCCGATCTGGTGACCGCGACCGGCAGGTCCGGCGGCAGGAGATCGCGGGAGCGCGCGTACGGGACCAGCCCGAGCAGCAGCCCGTCCAGCCCGGCGTCCAGCAGCCCGGCCACCCGGTCGCGGATCTGGTCCTCGTGCTCGTACACGGCGGGTGTGAAGGAGACTCCGGTCAGGGTCCGGGCCGCCTCCTCGAAGCGGGCGCGGTGGCCGGCGTGCAGCACCAGGCCGATCACCATCGCCGAGGACACGCCGACCCTCCCTGTTTCGCACCTGGTAGTTCGGAATTGGTCCGTAGTAGCGTGCGCGAAAGCTCCATCGCGGTCAAGCCTGAGGAGACCGACATGACCCTCGACATCCCGGACGAGCTCATCGACTGGCGGGCCAAGGGCTTCTGGCTGCCCTCGGGCGAGGTGAGCGTGCGCGACTTCGTGGCCGCCCGGCACTCGCTGCTCGACGGTTCCTTCACCTGGCCGCTGCTCGTGGTCCGGGACTCCGCGGTGCGGGCGAACATCGCGACGATGGCCGCGTACGCGGACCGGCACGGGTTCTCCTTCGCACCGCACGCCAAGACGACGATGGCGCCGACGCTGCTGGACGCCCAGCTGGCGGCGGGAGCGTGGGCCATGACAGTGGCGACCGCGAGCCAGGCCCTGGTGCTGCGCCGGCTCGGCGTGCCGCGGGTGCTGATCGCCAACGAGGTGCTCGACCCCACCGCGCTGCGCTGGCTGGCGGCCGAGTCGGCCCGGGGCTGGGAGGTGCTCCTGCAGGTCGACTCAGTGGCGGCGGTCGAGGCCGTCGCGGCCGCCGGCGGGCTGCCGGTGCTCGTCGAGCTGGGCCACGCGGGTGGGCGCACCGGCTGCCGTACCGTCGCGGAGGCGCTGACCGTCGCCCGCGCCGCCGCCGCCGCGCCCGGGGTCGTGCTGTCCGGGGTCACCGCCTACGAGGGCGCGCTGCCGGACGCGGCCGCGGTCGACGACCTCCTCGCCACCCTGGCCGCCTCGGCGCGGGCGATGGCCGGCCTGCTGAGCGCCGAGGTGATCGTCTCGGCCGGCGGCAGCGCGTGGTTCGACCGGGTGGTCAAGGCGTTCGAGGGGCAGTGGCTCGACGGGCACCGGGTCCGGGCCGTGCTGCGCAGCGGGGCCTCGGTCACCCACGACGACGGCTTCTACTCCGAGCGGACGCCGTTCAACCGCGAGCCGGGTGAGGGCAACCTCGCCGCGGCGCTGGAGCTGTGGGCGCAGGTGCTGTCCACGCCGGAGCCAGGGCTGGCGATCGTCGGGATGGGCAAGCGGGACGTGCCCTTCGACGAGGGCCTCCCGGCGGCCGCGGGGCTGACCGTCACCCGGCTCAACGACCACCACGCGTACGTGACCGGAGGCGCGCCCGCCGTGGGCGACCTCCTCCGGTTCGGGCTGTCGCACCCCTGCACCGCGTTCGACAAGTGGCGGTTCATCCCGGTCGTCGACGACGCCGACGTGGTCGTCGACGTGCTGCACACCTACTTCTGAGGCGTGGTCATGTCACCCATAAACGAACCATTTACGGGCGATGTTGGGGTGATTCCGCGTCCCGCGTCGGTCACCCGGCGCGCCGGCGGCTTCCCGCTGAGCGGGGCGGGCCCGATCACCGCCGAGCCGGGGCTGGAGGGCGTCGCCGCCTGGCTGAGCGGCCTGATCCCGGCCGGCGGCATCGGCCTGTGGCTCGCCGCCGGGCTGCCGCCGGAGGGCTACGTCCTGGACGTCACCGCGCGGGGGATCGAAATCCGGGGCGGCTCGCCGGCGGGTGTCTTCTACGGCGCGCAGACGCTGCGGCAGCTGCTGCCCGCGGCCGCGCTGCGCCCGCACCGGACCGGCGGGGGACCGTCGCCCGGCCCGCTGCCCGTGCCGGCGGTCCGGATCGAGGACGCGCCGCGTTTCGCCTGGCGCGGAGTGCTGCTCGACGTCGCCCGGCACTTCATGCCCGTGGCCGGCGTGCTGCGCTTCATCGACCTGGCCGCGTTCCACAAGCTGAACGTGCTGCACCTGCACCTGACCGACGACCAGGGCTGGCGGGTCGAGGTGCCCGGCTGGCCGCGGCTGACCTCGGTGGGTGCCCGGCGCGCGGCGTCGATGCTGGGCGCACGGGTGCACGACCGCTACGACGGCCGCCCGCACGGCGGCTTCTACACCGCGGACGACCTGCTGGAGATCGTCGCGTACGCGGCCGAGCGGCACGTCACCGTCGTGCCCGAGATCGACATGCCCGGCCACATGCAGGCCGCCATCGCCGCGTACCCGGAGCTGGGCAGCGGCGCCGCCCGCGAGGTCCGCACATCCTGGGGGATCTCGCCGCACGTGCTGAACGTCCGCGACGCGACCCTCGACTTCTGCCGCGCGGTCCTCGACCACGTCTGCACGATCTTCCCGAGCGAACTGATCGGCATCGGCGGGGACGAGTGCCCGTCCGGCGAGTGGGACGGCCCGGACGGCCGCGCGCGGGTCGCGGCGGAGGGCCTGGCCGGGCCGGCCGACCTGCAGGCCTGGTTCACCGCCCGGATGGCCGAGCACCTGGCGCTGCGGGGCCGCCGGGTGTTCGGCTGGGACGAGATCCTCGCGGGCGGCGCACCCGCCGGCGCCACCATCGCCGCCTGGCGCGGCACCGGGCCGGCCGTCCTCGCCGCCCGCTCCGGCCACGACGTGGTCTCCTGCCCGGACACCTCGGTCTACCTCGACTACCGCCAGTCCGACGACCCGGGGGAGCCCACCCCGGTCGGCACCCTGCTGACCGTCGCCGACGTGTACGCGTTCGAGCCGGTGCCGGCCGGGCTCACGGCGGAGGAGGAGAAGCGGATCATCGGCGCGCAGGCGAACGTCTGGACCGAGCACCTGGAGTCGGAGCGCCGCGTCGACTACCAGACCTACCCGCGGCTGTGCGCGTTCGCCGAGGCGACCTGGGGCCCGCGGCGGCGCGACCTCGCGGACTTCCGCGCCCGGCTGGGCCCGCATCTCGAACGCCTCGACGCGCTCGGGGTCAACTACCGGCCGCCGTCCGGGCCGCGTCCCGCCGATGCCCGCCCGGGCGCCCCGGGTCACCCTCGGGACCTGGCCGACCGGCTCGCCGAGGTGCGCGCGATGACGGCGAACCTGCGGCACGGCGCTTGACGCCGCGACCGGGCGCCTGATCGGATGATCGGCAGCGTCGCGGTGCACCCGGCGAACAGGCCGCCGTGGGCATGGAGGCGCCGGACCCGTGGGACCCGTGTGCACAACCACCCCGGCGAGTACGCCCGCTTCCTGGCGTACGGAAATCAGTTGATCGCAATTCACGCCGACCTGCGCGACCGGCTGGCCGACCTGCGCGAGGGCGTCGTTCCCGACCGCGACCTCGGCGCGCACTGCCTGGCCTTCTGCGCCGCGGTGACCCGGCACCACACCGGCGAGGACGCGAGCGTGTTCCCCGTGCTCGCCGCGCGCCACCCCGAGCTGCGGGAGTTCCTGGCGGCACTGGTCCGCGACCATCACGTGATCGCCGGGCTGCTCGCCGGCGTGAGCGCGGCGGCGGGCCGGCTGAGCGGCGAGGCGGACCGCGAACGGGTGACCTGGATCCAGCGCGAGCTGGACGGGCTCGCGGCGATCCTGGAGACCCACTTCATCGGCGAGGAGAAGCGGCTCGTCGCCGTCCTGAACGCCATCGACCCGTCCGTGGGATTGACCGGTCTCGCCGGGTAGACCGTACAGTTTCGACAGCACTCAGTGCTGCGAACATAGCTCTACGTGACTAGGTGGGGGTCCGTGTGAGTGCTTCGGAACTACGGGACCAGACGCTCAAGCGCCAGCGGGAGCTGGCCGCCAGGCACGCGGTGCTGAGCCGCCTCATGCCGGAGCAGGAACGGCACGCCGACCAGCTCGTCCGGGTCTTCGACGCGACGAACGACCTCATCGCGGTGCTGGACCGTGCGAACGTCCGGGCCGCCCGGCGCCGGCTGCTGACGGCCATCGTGCTGCTCGGCCTGGTCGTCGTCGCCGCGGCCCTGGTCGCGGCCGGGCTGCTGCCCGCGTACGGGCTGATCGGGGCGCTGGCGCTGCTCGTGGCGGCGGTCGTCCTGTGGGCCGGCGCCCGCGGCCTCGCCGGGACGCCGGCGGAGGTCAGGGCGTGAGCAACCTCGACGAGCAGACCGACCTGGCCCGGGTCGCCGACGGGCTGCGCAACGAGTTCCGCCGCCGGCTCGGCATGTTGCGTACCCAGCTGACCGACCAGATCGAGCAGGTCGGCAAGGCCGCCGAGCAGCGGGCCAGGGAGCTGGACGCCCGCCTCGACGCCAGCGACGTGCGGCTGGGCGAGCTGCGCGGCGCCCGGCAGGCGATCGCCCGGCTCAGCGGCGAGATCCACCTCATCGAGGGGCGGTTGCGTCTCGAGCACGGCGTAGTGCCGATCGAGCTGGACGAGATCTCGCCCGTGCTCGAGCCGATGGTCGCCATGGTGCGCGAGGCCGAGGACATCCGGGCCACCATCCTGGACGACGAGAGCCGCGCGGCGCTCGACGAGCGGATCACCGCGTACGAGGAGCTGGAGCGCGGCGCGGAGGAGACCCGGACCCGGGCGCTGGAGGCCAGCCGGGCGCTCGCCTGCGAGCGGGCCGGCGGCCGCGCCTTCCGCAGGGCCGCGGCGGCGTACCGGCGGGAGCGGGAGCGGTTGCGCGCGCAGACCGAGGAGTTGCGCACCACGCAGGCCGGCTGCGAGGCGGCCCGGTCGGCGCTGGCCGACGACGCCCTCCGGCAGCAGGTCTACCGGGCGCATCGCGGCACGGCGGTGGTGGAGGAGCTCGCGGTGCACGTCCGGGACCGTATCGACGCCGCGGTCGGTGCGCACGCGCTGTTCCCGGCCTGGTTCACGATCACCGAGCTCGGCCACCGGCCACCGGCCGCCCGGGCCGCGCAGTGGCGGGTGGTGGCGACCCAGGTCGTGCTCTACCGGATGACGTACCGGGTCATGCACCCGGTGCTGGCCCTGGGTCCGGCGCCCGAGGGCGGCCACCGCGCCGAACGCCACGCCGCCATCCTCACGGCGCTGGGCCGGCTCGCGGAATGAGGGCACCCTAGTCACTTTTTTTACTATGCATTTCTTTGTATATTGGCCTCCGCTGTGTTCCCGAGGACGACCGTCGGGAAGCAGGACTAAGGAGTCCGATGACGACGAGCATGGACGGGGCCTCGGACAGGTACCCGACGCTGCTGAGCCCGCTGGACCTGGGCCACACGGTGCTGCGCAACCGGGTGGTGATGGGTTCCATGCACACCAAGCTCGAGGACCGGGAGAGGGATCTGCCGAAGCTGGCGGCCTTCTTCGCCGAGCGCGCCCGCGGCGGCGTCGCCCTGATGGTGACGGGCGGCTACGCGCCGACGTGGCGCGGCTGGCTTGCGCCGTTCGGCAGCCGGATGACCAGCGGAAGCCACGCCGACGCGCACCGCGTCGTGACGGACGCCGTGCACGAGCACGACGGCAAGATCCTCCTGCAGGTGCTGCACGCCGGCCGCTACTCGTACCACCCGTTCAGCCTGGGCGCGTCGGGCCGCAAGTCGCCGATCACGCCGTTCCGGCCGCGGGCGATGACGGCCCGCCAGGTCGACCGGACCGCCACCGCGTTCGCCCGTGCCGCCGCGCTGGCGCGCCGGGGCGGCTACGACGGCGTCGAGATCATGGGCTCGGAGGGGTATCTGATCAATCAGTTCCTCGCCGCCCGCACGAACGACCGCACCGACGCCTGGGGCGGAACGGCGGCGAAGCGGATGCGGTTCCCGCTCGAGATCGTCCGGCGCACCCGGGAACTGGTCGGCGAGGACTTCATCGTCCAGTACCGGATCAGCCTGCTCGACCTCGTCGACAACGCGCAGTCCTGGGAGGAGACCGCGGAGCTCGCGCGGGAGCTGCAGGACGCCGGTGTGTCGATCCTGAACACGGGCATCGGCTGGCACGAGGCCCGGGTGCCGACCATCGTGACCTCGGTGCCCGCCGCCGCCTTCGCCTGGGTCACCGGCAAGCTCCGCAAGGAGGTGTCGATCCCGGTCGTCGCGTCCAACCGGATCAACCGCCCCGAGGCCGCCGAGCAGGTCCTCGCCGCGGGCGACGCCGACCTCGTCTCGATGGCCCGCCCGCTGCTGGCCGACCCGGAGTGGGTCACCAAGACCGCGCAGCGGCGCGAGCGCGAGATCATCACCTGCATCGCCTGCAACCAGGCCTGCCTGGACCACACCTTCCGCAACCAACGGGCCACCTGCCTGCTGAACCCGCGTTCCGGGTACGAGACCGAGCTGAACCTGCTGCCCACCCGCACGGTCAAGCGCATCGCCGTCGTCGGCGCGGGCCCGGCCGGGCTCGCCGCCGCGATCGAGCTGGCGGGCCGCGGCCACCGCGTCGAGCTGTTCGAGGCCGCGGACACCATCGGCGGCCAGTTCCGGCTCGCCGCCCGGATCCCCGGCAAGGAGGAGTTCGCCCGCACCCTCGACTACTACCGCCACATGATCGACGTACGCGGAGTGCGGCTCCACCTCTCCGCACGCCCCACGGCGGAGGAGCTGTCCGGCTTCGACGAGGTCGTCGTCGCCACCGGCGTACGCCCGCACGTGCCGGACATCCCCGGCGTCGATCACCCGAAGGTGCTCACCTACCAGCAGCTCATCGGCGGCGACGCCACCGCCGGGGACCGGGTCGCGATCGTCGGTGCCGGCGGCATCGGCTTCGACGCCGGCGAGTTCCTGCTGCACGAGCCGAACGAACCGCTCGAACACTGGATGCGGCGCTGGGGCGTCGCCGACCCGCAGACCGCACCCGGCGGCCTGACCACGAAGGTGAAGTCCCCGCCGCGCCGGGAGGTCTACCTGCTGCAGCGCAAGGCGACCGCCCTCGGCAAGGGCCTGGGCCGGACCACCGGGTGGGTGCACCGCGCCACGCTGGTGGACTCCGGGGTCACCATGCTGCGGGCGGTGGAGTACCTGCGCATCGACGACGACGGGCTGCACATCTCCGTGCCCGCCGACCCGCGCGACCCCAAGTCCCCCCGCGAACGGCGGGTGCTCGATGTGGACACGGTGGTGCTGTGCGCCGGGCAGAGCTCCGTACGCGATCTCGTCGGCCCGCTCGAGGAGCGCGGCGTCCGGGTACACGTCATCGGCGGGGCCGACGTCGCCGCCGAGCTCGACGCCAAACGAGCGATCAAACAGGCGACCGAGCTCGCCGCCCGCCTCTGAGTCAGCAAGCCCTGTGGAGCCGAGAGACATGCAGCTGAAATACGTGACCACCCGGGTCGAGAACGGGATCGCACACGTGCGCCTCGACCGGCCGGACAAGCTCAACGCGCTCACCCTCGACACCCTGGAGGACCTGGTCCGGACCGCGCGGTGGCTGCGGCGCGACCGCACGCTGCGCGCCGTAGTGATCGCCGGCGAGGGCGCGTCCTTCACCGCCGGCCTGGACATCGCCGGCGCGCTGCGCACGCCCGGCCGCGTCGCGCGGGCGTTCGTGTCGCCGCCCTGGCGCGGCACCAACCTCTTCCAGGAGGCGTGCTGGGCCTGGCGGCGCATCCCCGTGCCGGTCGTCGCGGCGGTGCACGGCCACTGCTACGGCGGCGGCGTCCAGATCGCCCTCGCCGCGGACCTGCGGTTCGCGACCCCCGACTCCAAGTGGTCGGTGATGGAGGGCAAGTGGGGCATCATCCCCGACATGAGCGGCATCCGCAGCCTCACCGAAGTGGTCGGGCTCGACGTCGCCAAGCGGCTCACCATGACGGCCGAGACCATCACCGGCGCCGAGGCGCAGCGCATCGGCCTGGTCACCGAGGTGGTCGACGACCCCGTCAAGGCCGCGACCGACTTCGCCGAGTCGCTGCTCACGAAGTCGCCGGACGCGATCGCCGCGGCCAAGCGGCTGCTCGACGGCGCGCTGACCCGCAGCGCCCGGCGCACCTTCGCCCGGGAGCGGTGGGAACAGCTGCGGCTGCTGCGGCTGCCGAACACCGGCGTGCTCCGGCGCGCCGTGCAGAACAGGACCACGCCCGAGTTCCGGCCCCGGGCCCGGTGACGCGGGTCCGTAGGATGCGACCGTGGCACTGAGGAACGCGTTGCTGGCGGCCCTGATCGATCGCGAATCGTCGGGGTACGACCTGGCCAAGAAATTCAGTGTCTCCGTCGCCAACTTCTGGGCCGCGACGCCGCAGCAGCTCTACCGCGAGCTCGAGAAGATGGAGGCCGCGGGCATGCTGTCGGCGCGCGTGGTCAAGCAGGACAAGCGCCCCGACAAGCGGCTCTTCTCCGTCACCGACGCGGGCCGGGCCGCACTCGGCGAGTTCACCCGGCGGGAACCGAAGCCGACCACCGTCCGCGACGAACTCCTCGTCCAGGTCGAGGCGCTCGCACACGCCGACGTCTCGTGCGTGCGGTCGTCGATCCGGTCCCGCATCGAGTCCAGCAGCCAGCGGCTCGCCGCCTATGAACGCAGCCTCGCCGAGATCCTCGGCGACCGCACCGAGGACGAGTTCCTCGCCACCGGCAGCCGGATCGGCCCCTATCTGACGCTCCACCGCGGCATCAGCTTCGAACGGGAGAACATCACCTGGGGCCGCCGCGCCCTCGACATCCTCGCGCGGCGCTACCCCGAATCCACGGGCGGCTGAGACCGCGGCGCGGTAATCCGTCCCGGTGACCTCCCGATTCGGGGGATGGGCCGCGGCCGGTTCGCGATCTTAGAGTGCTTCTATGCCGCTCTGCGGTGTTCTGCGCCCGATGGTGTGAGCGCACCCCTCGTCGCCATGTGAGCGGAGCCCTGCCATGTCCGTATTCCGTGCCGCCAACTCCACCACCGCCTGGCCGGTCTCGGCCGATCCCTACGACGACGGCCCGACCGAACGCCTCGCCTCCGCCGACTCGGACGGGCCCGCGGAGCCGCCACCGCGCCGCGGTGTCGTCTTCGCCGTGCTGCTGGCGATGCTCGCGATGCTCGTCTCCGCCGGGTCGGGACTGATCGCCTGGCGGGCGCTCGGCCGGGCCGACGAGGCCTTCCGCCGCTCGTATACCCCGGCGTACGTGCCGGTCAACACGTACACGGACCAGAACCTGCGCATACCGGCCGAGTGCGGCACGACGACCTTCATAGACCTGGACGAGCCGCGGGTGAACGTGCCGGGAAAGACCGGTGACCTGCGCTACCAGAGCTGGTGCGAGAAGGAGGCGGCGCCGCGGCTGGCGCTGGGGCCGGGCGCGGTGGCGGGAAGCCAACCGAATGACGCGGACGTCGGTGAGGACGGCTGCACCCGAGCGGTCCGCGCCGGCCCGCTGGGCGGCGCCACGACCGTCCCCGCGAAGAAGGGCCTGGTGCTGTGCATTCTGACCGGGCCGGCGATCCGGCGGCCCGCGGCCTCGCCCTCGGGGCCCTCGCCGTCCGGGACGCCGGCGTCCGGTGGCTCGCCGTCCACGGCCCGGTCGTCCCCGCCCGGCCCGGACGCCGGTGAGTCGCCGGAATCGGCGGCCACCTCCGGGTCGAACCCCGCGACACCGCCCGGCGCCGGCCCCGCCATCGACGCCGGTGCGGGCCGCACGGGCGTGCGGATGGTCCGGGTCGAGGTCACCGAGGTGTCCTCGAGCGGCACGGCGAACCTGCGGGCAACCTCGTGGGCCGTGCGCTGACCGCGGGGCGTAGCTGACACAATGTCAGGTGCGCCCCGTGAAATTCTGTGAGGAGACGTTTCCGTGATCCGTACCCATGACGCCGGTAGCCTGCGCGCGAGCCACGCCGGTCAGACGGTGACGCTCGCCGGGTGGGTCGCCCGCCGGCGCGACCACGGAGGCGTCATCTTCGTCGACCTGCGCGACGCCTCGGGCGTCGTCCAGGTGGTCTTCCGCGAGGAGGACGCGCACGCGCTGCGCAACGAGTTCTGTGTGCAGGTCACCGGCGAGGTAACCCAGCGACCGGACGGCAACGAGAACCCCGAGCTGCCCACCGGCGCCGTCGAGGTCACCGCCGCCGAGCTGATCGTGCTCTCCGAGGCCGCGCCGCTGCCGCTGCCCGTCGACGATGCCGTCACGGCCTCCGACGACCTGCGCCTCAAGTACCGCTACCTCGACCTGCGCCGCAGCGGCCCGGCGAACGCCCTGAAGCTGCGCAGCCGGGCCAACCAGATCGCCCGCGAGGTGCTGCACGCCCGCGACTTCAACGAGATCGAGACGCCGACCCTGACCCGGTCGACGCCCGAGGGCGCCCGCGACTTCCTGGTGCCCGTCCGCCTGCAGCCCGGCTCCTGGTACGCCCTGCCGCAGTCCCCGCAGCTGTTCAAGCAGCTGCTGATGGTCGCGGGCATGGAGCGCTACTACCAGATCGCCCGCTGCTACCGCGACGAGGACTTCCGCGCCGACCGGCAGCCGGAGTTCACCCAGCTCGACATCGAGATGTCCTTCGTCACCCAGGACGACATCATCGAGCTCGGCGAGGAGCTCGTCGTCAAGCTGTGGGGCGAGCTCGCCGGCTACCAGGTGCAGACGCCGATCCCGCGGATCACCTGGACCGACGCGATGAACCGGTACGGCTCCGACAAGCCCGACCTGCGCTACGGGGTCGAGCTGACCGAGCTGACCGAATACCTGCGCGGCACGTCGTTCCGGGTCTTCGCCGGCGCAATCGACGCCGGCGGCTACGTCGGCGCGGTGGTCATGCCCGGCGGTGCGGCCCAGACCCGCAAGGAGCTCGACGGCTGGCAGGACTGGGCCAAGGCCCGTGGCGCCCGCGGCCTGGCCTACGTGGTGCTCGACGCCGAGACCGGCGAGGCCCGCGGCCCGGTCGCCAAGAACCTGTCCGCCGAACACCTGGCCGGACTGGGTGACGCGGTCGGCGCCAAGCCCGGCGACGCCATCTTCTTCGCGGCGGCGACCGAGCGGCGCGAGGCGCAGGAGCTGCTCGGCGCGGCCCGCATCGAGATCGCCAAGCGTTCCGGCCTGATCGACGAGTCGACGTGGGCGTTCTGCTGGGTCGTCGACGCGCCCATGTTCGAGAAGACGGACGAGGGCGGCTGGACGGCCGTGCACCACCCCTTCACCTCGCCCAACGCGGAGTGGATGGACAACTTCGAACAGGCGCCGGACCGGGCGCTCGCCTACGCATACGACATCGTGGTCAACGGCAACGAGATCGGGGGCGGCAGCGTCCGTATCCACCGCGGCGACGTGCAGAGCCGGGTCTTCGACCTGCTCGGCATCTCCGCGGAGGAGGCGCAGGACAAGTTCGGCTTCCTGCTCGAGGCGTTCAAGTACGGCCCGCCGCCGCACGCCGGCATCGCGCTCGGCTGGGACCGCACCTGCATGCTGCTCTCGGGCAACGAGTCGATCCGCGAGGTCATCGCGTTCCCGAAGACCCGTGGCGGCTTCGACCCGCTGACCGGCGCGCCGACCCCGGTCACCGCGCAGCAGCGGCTGGAGGCGGGCATCGACGCGAAGCCGAAGCCCACCGCGACGCCGGGCACGGACGGCGCCGCCGTACCGGTGAAGCACTCCAACTAGGTCAACGCCCCGGGGAGAGCCGGCGCATCGCGGGATGCCCGGTGCGCCGGAAGCCGAGCGCGTGGTAGAGCGGCTCGGCCTCCGGTGACGCCCGCAGGTCCACCGCGGTGACGCCCCGCCGGTCGTACCAGCGGAGCAGCGCGGCCATGCAGGCCCGCGAGTACCCGCGGCGGCGGTACCCGGGATCGGTCGCGACGTTGTAGACGTACCCGCGGAGCCCGGTCGGGTCGCCCGGGCCCGGCAGCCGTTCGTCGATCGCGCCGACGGCGCAGGCCGCGAGCCCGGCGCCGTCCGGCCGGTCCACGACGAACGCGGCCAGCAGGTCCTCTGGGTCGCCGAGCCGGCGGCGCAGGATCGCGGTGCCCGGCTCCAGCCAGGGCCCGGTGGCCTCCAGCATCACGGTGCGCAGGCGCATGAGTTCGCCGGCGTCTCCGGCGCCCGCCCGACGGATATCGATCATGGCCGACATCCTTGCACACGAAGCTTGCATAACTTCTGTGCATAACTTATATGTAAGTCATGCAGCCGACCCAGGTGAACCTCGACACCAAGCAGATCCAGGTGCTCGCCCATCCGCTGCGTGCCCGCCTGCTCGGCCGGCTGCGGCTCGACGGCGCGGCCACCGCCACGAGGCTGGCCGAGGCGCTCGGCACCAACACCGGCGCGACCAGCTACCACCTGCGCCGGCTCGCCGACGTCGGGCTCGTCGTCGAGGACGAGGGCGCCGGGCGCGGCCGCGAGCGCTGGTGGCGCGCGGCCCACGACATGAGCAGCTGGCAGCGGGACTCGTTCGCCGGCGACCCGGACGCGCTGGCCGCCTCCGACTGGCTGGACGGCTTCGCGCTGCGGCACCTCGTCGACCGCGTCGAGCGCTGGCGGGGCGTCCGCAACGACGAGTCGCCACAGTGGCGCGCCGCGACCGGCTTCTCCGACTACCTCCTCAACCTCGGCAGCGCCCAGCTCACGGCCCTGACGGCCGAGCTCGACGCGGTCATCGAGCGATACCGCGCGCTCGGCGAGACCGAGCCGGACCCGGACGCCCGCCAGGTCCTGCTCTACCTCTACGGAGTGCCGAGAGTGGAGGGTGCTGACTCATGACCGCGCTCACCGCGGACGCCGCCCGGCGGCGGTTCCTGCTGCTGCTCGCCCTGCGCTGGTTCCCCGTCGGCCTGATGATCCCGGTCACCGTCCTGCTCCCGCTGGAACGCGGCCTCACCCTGGCCCAGTACGGCACGGCCGCCGCGCTGCAGGGCATCACCGTCCTGCTGCTGGAGCTGCCGACCGGCGGGCTGTCCGACGCCATCGGCCGCCGGCCGGTGCTGCTGCTCGCCGGCGTCATCGAACTGGCCGCCCTGTCGCTGCTGACGGTCGCCGACACGGTCCTGCTCTTCGTGATCTTCTACGTCCTGCAGGGCGTCTTCCGGGCCCTGGACAGCGGCCCGCTCGAGGCCTGGTACGTCGACCAGGCGCTCGCCGCCGACCGGCGCGCCGACATCGAGACCGGCCTGAGCCGCAGCGGCGTCGTGCTCGGCGTGGCCGTCGCGACCGGTGCCCTGGCGACCGGCGGCCTCGTCGCGCTCGACCCGTCCGGCGCGATCCCCGCGCTGACCCTGCCCGTGTACGTGGCGCTCGCGCTCCAGGTGGTGTCGCTCGTCGCCGTCGCGGTCCTGATGACCGAGCGGCGTCCGGGCCGGGGCCTGGCCGCGCTGGCCGCCTCAGTGCGCGGGGTGCCGGCCGCGATCGGCGGCGCGCTGGGCCTGCTGCGCCGCTCCCGGATCATCGTGGCGCTCGTCGCCGTCGAGGTCTTCTGGGGCTTCGGCATGATCGGTTTCGAGAGCCTGATGCCGGTCCGGCTGGCCGAGGTGGTCGGCGACACCGGCCGGGCGTCGGCGCTGATGGGCCCGGTGGGTTCGCTCGCCTGGCTGGCCTCGGCGCTGGGCGCGGCGCTGGTCCCGCTGCTCGCCCGCCGGATCGGCGCGCCGTGGACCGGCTTCACGCTGCGCATCGTGCAGGGCCTGACCCTGGTGGGCATGGCGCTCTTCGCCGGGGCCGCCGGGGTCATCGCGGCCTACCTGATCTGCTACACCGTGCACGGCGCGGCGAACCCGGTGCACAACGGTCTGCTGCACCGCCAGGTCGAGGGCCCCTACCGGGCGAGCCTGCTCTCCCTGAACTCGATGGTGTGCCAGCCGGCCGGCGCGCTCGGTCTGGTCGCGCTGACCGCGATCGCCTCGGCGGCGAGCCTGCAGGTTTCGCTGCTGGTGTCCGCGGTGGTGCTGGCGGTGGCGGCGCCGCTCTACCTGGCCGCCCGCGGCTCGGGCGCGCCCGAGCCGGCCGGGGCGGTACCGGCGGCCGAGCTGGCGCCCACGCCCTGAGCGGGCGGCCGGCGCGTTTTCGGCGGAGTTTACGCACGACCACCCGGGGGGTATCAGCACCGCAAGTGCTCTCGTCCCCCCGGAGGAACCCATGCTGGCCATCGCCGCCGCCGTAGTTTTCGGCATCTACCTGCTGCTCGACCTGCTCGACGTCCGGAACACCGACCTGTTCAACTTCCCGACGTTCGCGTCGCTCGGGCTGCTGCTGCTCTCCCTCTACCTGGCCGGCGTGGGCGCCGGCCCGCGCACCGGCACGGGCGGCTCCGGTCGCCGCTTCTACGGCCGTCGTCCCGGGCGCGGCTGATCACCCGATTCAACTACTCGGCCCGCCTTTCGGTGCATTTCCGGCACTCGAGGGCGGGCCGGTACTGTCGTTGCCGACATGGAATTCGACGGACTGTTCCCCCTGAACGAGCCGGGCGGCGTCCGCACCGCGCCACCGGCCGGTGCGGAGTCCGCCGGCTTCACCACCTGGTCGGCCGACTCGCCGCTGCCGGTCCGGATGCGCCCGGCCGGCCTGGACGAGCTCGTCGGCCAGCAGCATCTGCTCGCGCCCGGTGCCCCGCTGCGCCAGCTGGTCACCGGCACCACGCCGATGTCGGTGATCCTGTGGGGGCCGCCCGGCACCGGCAAGACCACGATCGCCCACCTCGTCGCCGGCGCCACCGACCGTAGGTTCGTCGCGATGTCGGCCCTGACGGCCGGGGTCAAGGACGTCCGGGCGGTCATCGACACGGCCCGCCGCCAGCGCCGCGCCGGCGGCCCGCCGACCGTGCTGTTCATCGACGAGGTGCACCGCTTCAGCAAGACCCAGCAGGACTCGCTGCTCTCGGCCGTCGAGGACCGCACGGTGACGCTGCTGGCGGCGACCACCGAGAACCCCTACTTCTCCGTCATCTCACCGCTGCTCTCCCGTTGCGTGCTGCTCACCCTGCAGGCGCTCGAGGAGGACGACGTGCGGCAGCTGATCCGCCGCGCGGTCACCGATCCGCGCGGCCTGGGCGGCGCGGTCACCCTCACCGCCGAGGCCGAGGACCACCTGGTACGCCTGGCCGGCGGCGACGTCCGCAAGGCGCTGACCGCGCTCGAGGCGGCGGCCGGGTCCGCGCAGGCGCAGCAGGTCACCGAGATAGACCTGGCCACCGCGGAGAAGGCGGTCGACGTGGCCGCGGTCAGATACGACCGCGACGGCGACGCGCACTACGACGTGACCAGCGCCTTCATCAAGAGCATGCGCGGCTCCGACCCGGATGCGGCACTGCACTGGCTGGCCCGGATGCTGGTCGCGGGGGAGGACCCCCGGTTCATCGCCCGGCGCATCGTGATCTTCGCGAGCGAGGACATCGGCATGGCCGACCCGCAGGCGCTGCTGGTCGCCACGGCGGCCGCGCAGGCGGTCCAGTCGGTCGGCCTGCCGGAGGCCCAACTCAACCTCGCACAGGCCGTCGTGCACCTGGCGACGGCCCCGAAGTCGAACAGCGTGACGACCGCCCTCGGCGCGGCGATGGCAGACGTGCGCGCCGGGCGCGGGGGCGCGGTCCCGGCAGCCCTACGCGACTCGCACTACGCTGGCTCGCGTGGCCTTGGTCACGGCGCGGGCTACCGCTATCCACACGACGACCCCAAGGGTGTTGTTAGGCAGCAGTATGTGCCGGATGATCTGATCGGCGTCGACTACTACGACCCGACGGACCACGGTGCGGAACGCGCGGTCGGCGAGCGGTTGCCCCGCCTGCGCAGAATCGTCCGGGGGCCGTCCTACCAGGGGCCGCCGCCTTCGGGCGGCTCGTCCCCGGGCGAGGGTGGCCCGTCACAGGGCGGGAGCAAGGCGAACGGCCCGCCCGCCGGCGGGCCCGAGGCGAACGACAGCGGCGTAGCCGCCGGAGAGGATCAGCCGTGAGCAGGCGCGGTGCCGACAGGCCCGACGACGACGCCGACCAGCGCGAACAGGCCGGCAAGAGCCGTCGCCTCTTCGGTCGCGGCCGGACGGAGGCCGTCGAGCCCGTCGAGGTGCCCCGCGAGGAGACCGGCTGGCTCGACGACCTGCGCAGCGCCAAGGAGGAGCGTTCGGCGATCGGTCCCGGCTCCGCCGAGGCGCGCACCAGCAAGAGCGGCCGCCGGGCCCCGGGCCCGGACGACCCGGTCGACGACGACTCGCCGTTCCCGGTCGCGCCCCGGTCCCCGGCCGGGCCGCCGTCCTCGGCGCCCGTCAGCGGCGCCCGGCCGCCGGGCCGCCCGCCCGCCTCCGCTGAGCGTGCGACCGGTGCCTGGCAGTCGCCGCCCGGCCAGCCCGTGCCGGGCCGCGCCGCACCCGGTCAGCCTGTGCCGGGTCAGCCGCCCGTGCCGGGCCGCGCCGCACCCGGTCAGCCCGCACCCGGTCAGCCCGTGCCGGGTCAGCCGCCCGTGCCAGGTCAAGCGCCGCCCCGGCGCGGTGCGGGCCCGGCGGAGCCCGCCGGACGGCACGCCCCGGTCGATCGGAGCGAGCCGGGCATCCGGCCCGCCGGGCGACGCGCCGCGGCGGCCGTGCCCGATCCGAGCGACGTGCCGGCTCCCGGTCACGGTCGCCGGCAGATCGAGCCGGGGCTGACGGGCGGCCGCGCGCCGACCGGATCCTTCAACGCGATCAGTCCCACCTCGGCCGTGCCCGCCTCGGGCAACGCGCCCCAGATTCCGGCGGTGCGCCCGGTCTCGCCCGGCCGCCCCGGCCCGGCCGGCCCCGCGCCCGGCGGCCGCCGCGCCGCGGTGCCGCCACCGGCCGAGGCGGGACCGCTGCCGGGCCGCCCGGTCTCGCCCGCGAGCCGCGCCGCCCGGCACCAGGAACCCGGCCGCCCGGCCGGCCACGCCCGTCCCGACCAGCCCGGTGCGCCCGGACCCGTCTCGCCGGCGCCGGGCCGCGGCCGCGGCGACCAGAGCGGCTACGTGCCCGGTCGCCCCGGCGGCGACCCGTCCGGTTTCGGCCCCGGCCGTCCCGGCGGCGACCCGTCCGGTTTCGCGCCACCCGGGCGCTCCAGCGCCGAGCCGGTGTCCGGCGGCCGCGCGGGCGCCGGACAGGGCCGGCGTGCCCGCCCCGACGCCGCCCCGGTCCCGCCGGGCCAGGCGGGCATGGGCCCGGCGCGTGGCGGTCACGCGGCGCCGGAGCAGTCCGGACCGGTCCGTGGCGGCCACGCCGCACCCGAGCAGTCCGGCGGCCACGCCGCGCCCGATGAGATCGGCGGCTTCGCGGCCGGTGGCCGGGGTACCGCGCGCCCGGCCGGCGGCTCCAGCCGTCCGGTCTCGGCGGTACCCAACGAGTCGTTCGGCTCGCGCAACTCCGCGGCGCACGCCCGCGCCGAGGGGCACCCGGCGGAGCCGGGCGGCCGGCACGGCCGTCCCGACGCCGGTCAGCAGCCCGGCGAGGCCTTCGGCCAGCACACCGGTGCCCTGCCGCCATCGGGCCGGCCGGGAGCCCGCGCGGGCGGCCAGCACGGCGCCGCCGACCCCGATGACGAGCCCGGCCCGGGCATGGGGCGCCGCGGCGCACAGGGCCCGCGCGGCCGCACCGCACCCGACCCCGCCGGACGGGGCGGGCGCGGGGCCGCGCCCGCCGCCGGCGGCCAGCCCGTGCGCGCGTCCGCGTCCGTGGTTCCGCCGGTCGTACCGGGGCGCGAGGGCGTGCGGACGCCCGCCGTGCCCGGTCGCGCGGGTGCCATGGCGGGCAGCGCCTCCGGCGTCATCGGCACGACCGGCCAGATCGCCCGAGCCGGCGAGGCCGCCGGCCGGGCGGCCGCGGCCCGCGGCGCCGGCCGCGCGCGCCCCGGCCAGCCGCAGGGCCGGCCCGTCCAGCCCGGCGCCAATCAGCCCGGTTCCGGCCAGCCCGGTCCGGGGCAGCACAGCGCGGGCCAGCACAGCGCCGGCCAGCCTGGTCCTGGCCAGCACAGTCCCGGCCAGCCTGGTCCTGGCGAGCACAGTCCCGGCCAGCCTGGTCCTGGCCAGCACAGTCCCGGCCAGCCTGGTCCTGGCCAGCACAGTCCCGGCCAGCCTGGTCCTGGCCAGCACAGTCCCGGCCAGCCCGGTCCCGGCCAGCGCAGCGCCGGCCAGCCTGGTGCCGGTCGTCCCGGCATGGGCCAGCCTGGCCAGGGTCAGCCCGGTGCCGGTCGTGCCGGCGCGGGCCAGCCGGGAGCGGGACGTCCCGGCGCAGGACAGCCCGGCGCAGGACAGGCTGGCATCGGACAGCCTGGTGCCGGGCAGCCTGGTATCGGGCAGCCCGGTGTCGGCCTTCCCGGAACCGGGCCGCAGCCTGGAGCCGGGCAGCCCGGTCAGCGGCAGCAGCGGCCGGGCAGGCAGGGAACCCAGCAGGGGCCGGGCCAACAGTCGGGTGGTCGTGCCGTGCCGGGCCGGCAGCCGGCCGGGCGTGCCGCGCCCGGTCAGCAGCCGCGTGGTGCGGCCGGCCCCGGCCAGCCGGCCGCCTTCGCCGGTCCCGGCCAGCAGGGCACCGGTCCGGTCGAGGGCGGGCAGCACAGCGCCGGCCTGGTCCGCCCGGCGCCCGGCGGCGCCGGTCCCGGCCAGCCGCCGAACGCGCCCGGCCGCAATCCGAGGGGTCCCGCGGACCAGCCGAGCGGCCTACCCGCCCCCGGCCAGCCCGGCGCCCCGCGTCCCGGCCAGCCCGGCGCCCCACGTCCCGGTCAGCCCGGCACCTTCGGCGGTCCCGGCAAGCCGGGAGGCCTCTCCGGCCCGGGCCGGCCCAGCGGCCTTCCCGGCCAGCCCGGCGGCCCGGCCGCCGGACGGCCGGAGGGCGACGACCTCACCGGCACCGGTCCGCGCCGCCCCACCAGCCTCGGCGATCCCGGTCAGCCCGCACGCGGCACGGGTGCGGTGCCCCCGGTTCGCGGCACGGGCGCGGTGCCGCCCGGTGCCGGACCGGTCCCGCCCGGACCCGGTGCCGGACCGGTCCCGCCGCCCGGCGTCGCCGTCAGGCCGGTCTCTCCGGGTCGTGGCGCGCCCGATGTGCCACGCAGCTTCGGCGGTGCGGATCTCCTGCCGGGCCGGGGCACGGTCGACGTGCCGCCCGGCGCTGTCGTCAGGCCGGTCTCTCCGGGTCGTGGCGCGCCCGATGTGCCGCGCAGCTTCGGCGGTGCGGATCTCCTGCCGGGCCGGGGCACGGCCGACGTGCCACCCGGCGTCGCCGTCAGGCCGGTCTCTCCCGGTCGCGGCGCCCCGGACGTGCCGCGCAGCCGTGGCGGCGCCGATCTCCTGCCGGGCCGCGGCACGGCGGACGTGCCGCCCGGTCGCGGCGCCGCACCGGGCCACGGCGCCACCGAGGTGCCGGGCGGGGACATCGCCGAGGCGCCCGGCCGCGGCGCTGACCGGCCGGTGCGGGGTACCGGACAGGTCGCCGTGCCCGGCCGGGGTGCCGGGCCGGTCCCGCCGCCCGTGCGGGCGAAGGCGGCCGCCGCGGTGGCCGTACCCCCGGTAGGTGAGCCCTCCGGAGCCGCGCGGGCGACGACACCGCGGCCCGCCGCGGCGGCCGCCGGGGACGAGAGCTCGCCGGGCGGCCTGCGGGGCGCCGGATCCGAGCTGCGCGCGCAGCTGCGCGAGAAGCGCCGCCTGCGGGTCCTCACCCTGGTCACGCTCAGCGTGGTCGTGCTCGGGCTGCTCCCGCTGGTCTTCGGCATCCGGGCGACGACCCGGGATCCGGTCTTCAACTCCCTCGACGCCCTGAGCGTGCCCGGCTGGGCCGACAACAAGGTCGAGGATCGCAGCAGCGGCAGCCGCTGGTGCTTCCTCGACTGCCGGTTCCGGGAGCGCACCGCGCAGTCCGACCGGCCGTTCGAGGAGACCGACAAGGTCTACTCGGCGGCCCTGGCCTCGGCCGGCTGGAAGGCCCGCGGCGGTGAGTGCACGGACCAGCCGACCACCTCCGGCAAGTACACCTGCTGGACCCGGGACGAGTTCACTCTGGACCTGTGGGTCCGGCTGCCCGAGTGCGCCGTCGACGCGGTCGCCGCGCAGGATCCGGCCACGCTGCCGTCCACCGGGCCCGACGGGGTGGTGGCCACCGCCGACCCGTCGAAGTGCACCGGATCGACCGTCAGCATCAAGGTGCAGAACGCGATCACCGACCAGCGTGGCAAGCCCGAACCGGCCGTCGATCCGTCCCTCATCGGGGAGACGCCCGACCCCGTGCTGACGAACGATCCCCTGCTGGAGCCGACACCGACGGCATCGTGACGCGCTCACCGGTCACGGACGGTAGGGTCTGCACGTTGTCACGCTGTGAGGCATCGTCAGTAGAGGAGACGCGTAGATGGACGTAACCGCCGGAGAAATCGCAGGCCTGATCGCGGCGGGCGCGTTTCTGATGCTCGTCCTGGTGCTGGCCGTGCCGATTCTCAAGCTGCGGCACACGGTGGATGCCGCCACCCAGGCGATCAACGACCTGAACGACCGGACCGGCCCTGTGCTCGGCAACGTCAACGAGACGGTGGAGAACGTGAACACCGCGCTCGGCCAGGTCCAGGTCACTTTGGACGGCGTGAACGTGCAGCTCGCCAAGGTGGACACGATGACGGAGCACGCGCAGAACGTCACCGCGAGCGTGGCGAACCTGGCCACCGTGGTGTCCGCCGCGGCCGCCAATCCGTTGATCAAGGTGGCCTCGTTCGGGTACGGCCTGCGCAAGGCCGCCGCCGCCCGCCGGCACGCCGAGGACGAGCGTGAGGTCCGCGCCACCCTCAAGCAGCGCCGTAAGGCCGCCCGCGCGGCCCGCTGATCATTTTCGAACCGGGAAGGAAGACCGCCATGAAGCGGCTGCTCTGGCTGGGCGTCGGCCTGGCCGTCGGCGCCATCATCGTGCGCAAGGTCACCCGCAAGGCCAACGAGTTCACTCCGACCGGCATCGCCACGTCCCTCTCGGAATCCGCTGGCGGTCTCGTCGAGTCGCTGCGTAGCTTCGTGGATGACGTCCGCGAGGGGATGGCCGAGCGCGAGCACGAGATCCACGAGGCCTTCGCCGCGGGCGAGCTCTACCAGGACAAGTTCGCCGAGCTGCGCGAGGACGCGCAGGACGGCACACCCGGGCGGGAAGCCCAGGAGGGTCAGCGATGAAGACGGCGGAGATCAAGCGGCGCTACCTTGCGCATTTCGAGGCCAACGGGCACACGGTCGTGCCGAGTGCCCCGCTGCCCGCTATCGAGGACCCGAACCTGCTGTTCATCAACGCCGGCATGGTGCAGTTCGTGCCGTTCTTCCTCGGCCAGCGCCAGGCGCCGTACGACCGCGCGGTCAGCGTGCAGAAGTGCATCCGGACGCCGGACATCGACGAGGTCGGCAAGACGTCGCGGCACGGCACGTTCTTCCAGATGAACGGCAATTTCTCGTTCGGTGACTACTTCAAGGCGGAGGCGATCCGCCTCGCCTGGGAGCTGTCGACCAACCCGGTCGAGAAGGGCGGCTTCGGGCTGGACCCGAGCCGGATCTGGACGACCGTCTACCTCGACGACGACGAGGCCTTCGAGATGTGGCGCGCCACCGGCGTGCCCGCCGAGCGGATCGTGCGCCGGGGTAAGAAGGACAACTGGTGGCACATGGGCATCCCCGGCCCGGGCGGCACCTGTTCCGAGCTGTTCTACGACCGCGGCGCCGAGTACGGCGCGGAGGGCGGCCCGGAGGTCGACGAGGACCGGTACATGGAGTTCTGGAACCTCGTCTTCATGCAGTACGAGATCACCGACGTGAAGAGCAAGGAGAACTTCACGATCGTCAGTGATCTGCCCAAGAAGAACATCGACACCGGCATGGGCCTGGAGCGGGTCGCGTCGATCCTGCAGGGCGTCGACAACCTCTACGAGATCGACGAGGTCAAGCCGATCCTGGCGCGGGCGGCGGAGCTGTCCGGCAAGGTCTACGGCGCGCACTCGGGCCACGAGGCCGGCAAGTCGCACCCCGACGACGTACGGCTGCGGGTGATCGCGGACCACGTCCGTACCGCGCTGATGCTCATCGGGGACGGCGTGACCCCGTCGAACGAGGGTCGCGGGTACGTGCTGCGCCGCATCATGCGCCGGGCGATCCGGGCGATGCGCCTGCTCGGCTGGCAGGGCGCGACCTTCCCCGAGCTGCTGCCGGTGGCGCGCGACTGCATGTCCCCGTCGTACCCGGAGCTGGCGCAGGAGTTCGGCCGGATCTCCACGTACGCGTACGCGGAGGAGGAGGCGTTCCTGTCCACGCTGCGCGCGGGCACGACGATCCTCGACTCGGCGATCACCGAGACCAAGAAGTCGGGCGGGGCGAAACTCAGCGGCGCGCAGGCGTTCCAGCTGCACGACACGTACGGCTTCCCGATCGACCTGACCCTGGAGATCGCGTCGGAGCAGGGCCTCGACGTCGACCAGGAGGGCTTCCGCCGGCTGATGGCCGACCAGCGGTCCCGCGCGAAGGCGGACGCCGCCGCGCGCAAGACGGGCCACGCGGACCTGTCGGCGTACCGCGCGGTGCTCGACGACGGCGGCCCGGTGGAGTTCACCGGTTACGCGGAGGTCACCCGGGAGTCGCGGGTGCGCGCGTTGCTCGGCGACGGCGGCAGCATCGCGGCGGCCGGCGAGGGCGACTACGTCGAGCTGGTGCTCGACACGACCCCGTTCTACGCGGAGGGCGGCGGCCAGCAGGCCGACACCGGCCTGATCAACGTCGGCGGCGGGCAGGTCGAGGTCGTCGACGTGCAGCAGCCGCTGCCGGGCCTGATCGTGCACAAGGCGCGGGTCGTCCGCGGCGAGGTGCGCGCGGGGGAGACGGGCTACGCCGAGATCGACGTGACCCGCCGCAAGGCGATCTCGCGCTCGCACACGGCGACCCACCTGATCCACCAGACGATGCGGGCGTTCCTCGGCGAGTCGGCGACCCAGGCGGGTTCGCTGAACGCGCCGGGCCGGTTGCGCTTCGACTTCAACACGCCCGGCGCGGTCTCCCCGGGCGTGCTGCACGACGTGGAGCAGCAGGTCAACGAGGTGCTGCTGCGTGACCTCGAGGTACATGCGTTCATCACCACCCAGGAAGAGGCCCGCCGGCTCGGCGCCATGGCCCTGTTCGGGGAGAAGTACGGCGATGAGGTCCGCGTGGTTGAAGTCGGCGACTACGCGCGTGAACTCTGCGGCGGCACGCACGTGGCGCGCTCGGGTCAGCTCGGCCTGGTGAAGATCCTGAACGAGTCGTCGATCGGCTCCGGCGTACGCCGGGTCGAGGCGCTGGTCGGCATCGACGCGTTCGGGTTCCTGGCCAAGGAGCACCTGCTCGTCTCGCGGCTCGCGGAGCTGTTCCGGGTGCCGGGCGACCAGGTCGCGGACCGGGTCGAGCAGACCGTCACGGCGCTGCGCGACGCGGAGAAGGAGCTCGAGAAGATGCGCGCGCAGCTGGTCCTCGGCGGCGCGGGCGCGCTGGCCGAGCAGGCGCGCGACCTGCGCGGCGTCGCATATGTCGGTACCGAGGCACCCGAGGGCGCGGCGACCAACGACGTGCGTACCCTGGCCCAGGAGATCAGAGGGAAGATCGACCCGGCCCGCCCGGCGGTGGTCGCGGTCGCGGCCCGGTCGAACGGCAAGGCGTCACTGATTGTAGCGATCAACCCGGCGGCGAGGAGTCGTGGCCTGTCGGCGGCGGACCTGGTCAAGGGCGCCCTCTCCGGGCGGGGCGGCGGCAACGCGGACCTCGCCCAGGGCGGCGGAGTGCCCGCTGACCAGGTAAAAGAGCTGCTGACGGCGGTGGAGAAGGCGGTCGGCGAGGCTGCCTGAGAGGAAGGCCGGCTCAATGAACGCGTTGCCGCGGGGTAGGCGGCTGGGCGTAGATGTGGGTAAGGTCCGCGTCGGGGTCGCACTCAGTGACCCTGACGGGATCTTGGCCACCCCCCTGGTCACAGTTGCCCGTGACATGGGTGCGGCGCCCGACGCCGTCCCCGGCGACATAGCTGAGCTCGTGCGTCTCGTGGGGGAACACGAGGCGGTGCAGATCGTGGTCGGCCTCCCCGTGCGCCTCAATGGCGCCGAGGGGGCTGCCGCCATCGACATTCGTGCGTACGCTGGGCGACTGGAACGTGCGGTCGGGCACGTTCCGGTCGTCCTGACGGACGAGAGGATGTCGACCGTGGTCGCAACCCGTAGGCTTGCCGAACGTGGCGTCCGAGGGAAGCGCCAGCGGGCGGTCGTCGACCAGGCGGCCGCGGTGGAGATCCTGCAGAGCTGGCTGGACGCGCAGCGGAGGCAGACGAGATGATCGACGAGCTGGACCTGGCGTTCGACGAACAGGTCGACAAGACCAAGCCCCGCCACCGGCGGGGCTCCCGGGGCTCGAAGGGCAAGGGCGGCAAGTCCGTCGTCGCCTTCCTGATGGTGTTCATCCTGCTGGGCGTGCTCGGCGTCGGCGGATACCTCGGCTACGAGAAGATCAAGGGCTTCTTCACGGCGGCCGACTACGACGGCCCCGGCACCGACCCGGTGCAGGTCTCGATCGCCAAGAACGCCACTCTGACCGACATCGGCAACACCCTGGTCGACGCCGACGTCGTGAAGAGCACCGCCGCGTTCACCGCGGCGGCGGACGAGAACCCCAAGGGCAAGAACATCCAGTCGGGCACCTACAACCTGCGCAAGCAGATGGCCGCCGAGCAGGCCGTGACGCTGCTGCTGGACCCGAAGTCGCGGGTGGTCAGCGGCGTGGTGATCCCCGAGGGCAAGACCGCCCGGCAGACCTACGAGATCCTCGCCAAGGGCACCGGCCTGCCGTTGAAGGACTTCCAGGAGGCGGCGAAGGATCCGGAGGCGCTGGGCGTTCCGGACTTCTGGTACAACCGTCGCGACGGCAAGAAGGCGGCGAACACCAGCATCGAGGGCTTCCTGTTCCCCGACACCTACGAGTTCCCGCCGAAGTCGACCGCGTCCGAGATCCTCGGCATCATGGTGCAGCGGTTCCTCAGCGTCACCGGCGAGCTCAAGTTCGTGGAGAAGGTGGAGAACAACCTCTCCGTCTCGCCGTACGAGGCGTTGATCGTGGCGTCGCTGAGCCAGGCGGAGGCAGGCATCGCGGCGGACCTGCCCAAGGTGTCCCGAGTGGCCTACAACCGGGCATACAAGGAAAAGATGCCGCTGCAGTTCGACGTGACCACGAACTACTGGCTCGACCTGCAGGACAAGAGCGGCAAGCACTCCGGCAAGATGACCCAGGCCGAGCTGGAGGACCCGAAGAACCCGTACACCACGGAGCTCCGGGTCGGCCTGCCGCTGGGCCCGATCAACAGCCCCGGCGAGGCGGCGCTCAAGGGCGCCGAGGCGCCGGCCGCCGGCCCGTGGCTGTTCTTCGTCGCGGTGGACAAGAGCGGCAGGTCGGCGTTCGCCACCACCAACGCCGAGCACGAAGCCAACATCCAGAAGGCCTGTCAGAACGGCATCCCACTCTGTTGACGGACCAGGTCAAGCCCTGTCGCGCCGCGGTCTGCGGCAAGCCGATCGGTCATTCGCTGTCTCCGGTGATCCACACCGCGGGCTTCGCGGCCGCCGGCCTGCTGAGCTGGACGTACGGCGCCTTCGAGTGCGCCGAGGGCGAGTTGGGCGACCTGGTGGCCGGCCTCGGCCCGGAGTGGGCCGGCCTGTCGGTGACGATGCCGCTGAAGGAGGCGGCGCTGCGGCTGGCCGCGGAGGCGTCGCCGGTCGCGGTCGCGACCGGCGCGGCCAACACCCTGGTACGCCGGCCCGACGGCACCTGGTACGCCGACAACACCGACGTGCCGGGCATGATCCACGTGCTGGAGGGCGCGGGCCTGCCCCGCAAGCCGGTCTTCACCGTCCTGGGCGGCGGCGGCACGGCGCGCGCCGCGCTCGCCGCGGCGGCCGGGTTCGGCGCCACCGAGGTGACGGTGGTGACCCGCCGGCCGGAGGCGAGGGACGAGCTGGCGCCGGCCGCGGAGGCGCTCGGCGTGAAGATCGTCGGCCGGGCGTGGTCGGAGGCGCCGGCCGCCTTCGACGCGGACGCCGTCATCTCGACGGTGCCGAAGGGCGCGGCCGACGAGCTGGCGACGGCCGTGCGCTGGTGGCCGGGCGCGGTGCTCTTCGACGCGATCTACGACCCGTGGCCGACCCCGCTCGCCGCCGAGGCGGCGCGCCAGGGCGTGCGGGTGGTGTCCGGACTCGACCTGCTGCTGGCGCAGGCGCTTGGCCAGTTCGAGCAGTTCACCGGGGTGGCGCCGGCCCCGGAGCGCGCCATGCGCGCGGCGCTGACCGCGGCCGCCGGAACCCGGTGACCCGGCGCCGGTGACCGGCGACGGGTCCGTAAGGCGGGACGGCGGCCACCGGGAGGCGTCCGGCGACGCGAGCGTGCCAGACTGTGACTCGTGTTGCGTTGGCTAACCGCAGGTGAATCCCATGGCCCCGCGCTCGTCGCGCTCCTCGAAGGGGTGCCCGCCGGTGTGCGAGTGACGAGTGCGGACATAGGCCGCGACCTCGCGCGCCGCCGTCTCGGCTACGGCCGGGGCGCGCGGATGGCGTTCGAGCAGGACGAGATCGAGATCATCGGCGGCGTACGCCACGGTGTGACGCTCGGCAGTCCGGTCGCGGTCCGCGTCGGCAACTCGGAGTGGCCGAAGTGGCGCATGGTCATGGCCGCCGACCCGGTCGACCCGGAGGAGCTCGCGGCGCAGGCCCGCAACGCGCCGCTGACCCGTCCCCGGCCGGGCCACGCCGACCTGGCCGGCATGCAGAAGTACGGGCACACCGACGCCCGGCCGATCCTCGAGCGCGCCAGCGCCCGGGAGACCGCGGCCCGCGTCGCCGTCGGCGTCGTCGCGAAGGCGATCGTCAAGCAGGCGCTGGGCATCGACATCGTCTCGCACGTCGTCGAGCTGGGCTCGGTCTCGGCGAAGGCGGGCCTGATACCCAGGCCCGAGGACGCCGACAGGATCGACGCCGACCCGCTGCGCTGCCTCGACCCGGAGGCGAGTGCCCGCATGGTGGCCGAGGTCGACGCGGCGAAGAAGGACGCGGACACCCTCGGCGGCATCGTCGAGGTGCTCGCCTGGTCCGTACCGCCGGGCCTCGGGTCCCATGTGCAGTGGGACCGCAAGCTGGACGCTCGGCTGGCCACCGCCCTGATGTCCATCCAGTCCGTCAAGGGCGTGGAGATCGGCGACGGCTTCACCCAGGCCCGCTCGCGCGGCTCGGTCGCCCACGACGAGATCATCCCGACCGCGGACGGCGTCCGCCGGATCACCGACCGGGCCGGCGGCCTCGAGGGCGGCATCACCAACGGGGAGAACCTGCGCGTCCGCGCCGCGATGAAGCCGATCTCCTCGCTGAACCGCGCCCTGCAGACCGTCGACGTCAACACGGGCGAGGCCACCACCGCGATCAACCAGCGCTCGGATGTCTGCGCGGTGCCGGCCGGCGCGGTGGTCGCCGAGTCGATGGTCGCGCTGGTGCTGGCCGAGGCCGCGACGGAGAAGTTCGGCGGAGACTCGGTCGCCGAGATGCGCCGCAACCTGGCCGGCTACCTCGACAGTCTGCTGATCCGCTGATGGCTCCCGTCGCGGTCGTCGTCGGGCCGCCCGGTGCGGGCAAGACCACGGTCGGCCTGGCGGCCGCGGAGCTGCTCGGCGTCGAGTTCGCGGACACCGACCACCTGATCGAGGCCAGGGCGGGCAAGCCGATCCCGGAGATCTTCTTCGACGACGGCGAGCCGGCCTTCCGCACCCTCGAGCGCGCCGTGATCGCCGAGGCCCTCGGCTCCTTCGGGGGCGTGCTGGCGCTCGGCGGCGGCGCGATCCTGCACGAGGGCACCCGCGACTCGCTGCGCGGGCACACGGTGGTGTTCCTCTCCGTCGAGCTGTCCGACGCGGTCAAGCGGGTCGGGCTCGGCGCGGGCCGCCCGCTGCTCAGCATGAACCCGCGGGCGACCCTGAAGTACCTGATGGAGCAGCGCCGCCCGCTGTACGCGTCGGTGGCCACCCACACGATAGCCACCGACGCGCGCACGCCCGGCGAGGTCGCCGAGGAGCTAGTGGCACTTCTCAAGAACGCCGGCTAGCGCGGCCGGCTCGCTGAGCATCGGCCAGTGCCCGGTGGGCAGCGAGACGATCTCGGCCTCGGCGAGGCCCGAGAAGAACGGGTGACCGGCGGCCATCATCTCCTTGACCGCCTCGACCGGGAAGCTGCACGCCACCAGCGTCGTCGGCAGGTCCTCTGAGGTGGCCCGAGCGCCGAGCGGCTGCACCACCGACGCGGCCGGGTGCGGCGTGCCGAGGGTCCGCAGCAGCGTCAGGGCGGCCTCGTCGAGCCCGGCGAGCAGCACGGGATCCTTCCCGGCGTCCCAGTCGCGCGTCGGCACCGCGTCGCCGTCGGGCGCGGGCTCCGGCGTCATCGAGGCCTGTGTCGTTCCGACGGGCAGCGGCCCGCCGTCCACATAGACCACCCGGGCGATCCGGTCCCGCAGCCGCAGGGCCGCGGCGCTGACCGGCATGCCGCCGTAGCTGTGCCCGACCAGCACCACGTCGCGCAGGTCCTCGGCCTCGACGAGCCGGACGATGTCCTCGGTGTGCAGCTCCAGGTCGGTGCCGGGGCCGAGCAGGTGCGCGCGGTCGGCGACCCCGGTCAGCGTCAGCGGGAAGACCTCGTGCCCGGCGTCGCGCAGGGCCGCCGTCACCTCGCGCCATGCCCAGGCGCCGATCCACATGCCAGGAACCAGTACGTATGTCGTCATGTCCATCACGCTAGAGCCAATACCGGACGGTTTCCGCCCGGTATGAGGAGCAGAATCGAGGACATGCCGCATCCCGCCTCGCGCGTCCTCGCCATGTTGGAGCTGTTGCAGGCCCACCGCCGGATGACCGGGGGAGACCTCGCCGCGCGACTCGCGGTCGACGAACGGACCGTCCGCCGGTACGCGGGGACGCTCGCCGAGCTGGGCATCCCGGTGACCTCGGAGCGCGGGCGGTACGGCGGCTACCGGTTGCTGCCGGGCTTCAAGCTGCCGCCGCTGATGCTCACCGACGACGAGGCGGTGGCGGTGATGCTCGGGTTGATGGCCGCCGACCGGATCGGGCTGGCCGCCGGCTCCCCGGCGAACGCGGCCGCCGAGGCGAAGATCACGCGGGTACTCCCGGCGGCGCTGGCCGAGCGGCTGGCGGCGTTGCGGGCCAGCCTGGGCCTGACGATCCGCGGCCCGGCGCCGCGGGAGCCGGACGCGCCGCCCGGTGCCGGGGCGCCCGGCACCGACGGCGGGCCTACCATCGCGGACCTTCTGCTCACCCTCGGCGCCGCGACCCGCGGTACCCAGCGCCTGGACCTGACCTACCGCGCGGGCCGGCGACCGGTACCCGCCGCCGAGCCGGGCGGTGACCGCCGGGGCGGTGACGGTCCGCTTGGTGGCCGTTCCCGTGGTGACGGTCCGTATGGGGAAGGCCCGGGCGGCGCCGGGCCCGGCGAGGCACCCGGCGCGGACGAGCGGCGGCTGCCGGTCACCCGCCGGGTGGTGGATCCCTACGGCCTGGTCTTCCACGGCGGCCGCTGGTACCTCGTGGCACACGACCATCGCAGCGACGAGGTGCGTTCGTTCCGCCTCGACCGGATAGTCACCGTCCGGCCCACCGGCGCGGGCTTCGAGGCGCCGCCGAACTTCGACGCGGTGGCACACGTGACCCGGCAGTGGGCGGGGCTGCCCTGGAGGTGGGAGGTCGAGGTGCTGATCGACGCGGACGTCGCGCAGGTGCGGCGCCGGATCCCCGCGGCCCTCGCCGACCTCACCGAGGCGGCCGAGGGGGTGCGGCTGAGCTGCCGGGTGCAGAGCCTGCCCGGCATGGCGCAGATGCTGGCCGGGCTGGGCTGGCCGTTCACGGTGGTCCGGCCGGACGAACTGCGCACCGCGATCGTGGAGCACGCCGCTCAGCTCGTCCGCTGCGCCGAGCGCTGAGCTCGAGCACCGGGGGCCTCAGCCGACGCGCTCCTCGAGGCGCTCGATGCGCCGCAGCAGCGGGGCGAGTTCCGCGCGGACCGCGGTGAGCAGCCCCGGCGCCGCGGCCGGGCTCGGGGTGCTCGCGCGCAGGTGTGCGTAGCCGGCCAGGGCGACGATCACCGCCCGGCGGGTCGCGCGGGAGTCCGCGCCGAGATCCCGCAGGGTCCGCCCGGCCTGCCCGTCGGGCTCGGTGGCCAGGCCGAGCAGCAGATGCTCGCAGCCCACGTAGTTGTGCCCGAGGCCGGTCGCCTCGGCGACGGTCAGCTCGACGGCGTTCGCCGCCGCGGTGCTGAACCGCAGGCCGTCGCCCCCGCCGGCCTCGGCCGCGTCCGGCACCGTGATCGTGCCCGGGTCGATCTCCATCGCGGCGAGGATCTGCAGGGCCAGGTTGCCGCCCTCGGCGAGCATGCCGTGCAGGAGATGGCCGGTGGTGACGTTCGGCGCGCCCGCGCCGCGGGCCCGGTCGACGGCCAGGGAGAGCGCCGTGACCGCCCGCGCGGTGAACTGGGGCAGCCGGCCGGCGAGCTCGGCGCCGTCGAGCTCCCCCCGCACGGTCTGCCGGACGCCGGTGATCCGGCGGACCGCCTGCTCCAGGGCGCGCTGGCAGACGGCGGAGACGGGTACGCCGGTTTCGCGGACGGCGTCGGCGAGTTCGTCGGGCAGGTAGACGTTGATTTTCGGCATGCCCGCAGATATAACCCCCGTTGGGGTTACATGTCTATAACCCCATCTCGCGGTCACTAGGATCGGGGCCGATGGATGACGTGACGCGAATCCCTGTGCCCGGCGACCGGCCTTACGACGTGCTCGTCGGCCGTGGACTGACCGGAGCCCTGCCCGAGCTGGTCGGCGGTGCCGTGCGCGCCGCGATCCTGCACGCACCCCCGCTCAAGGAGCGCGCCGCGGCGATCGCCGACGCGCTGTCCGCGGCGGGCATCCGGCCGCTGCCGGTCGAGGTGCCCGACGCCGAGGCCGGCAAGTCGATCGACGTGGCCGCGCGCTGCTGGGACGAGCTCGGCGCGGCCGGCTTCACCCGCACGGACGTGGTCGTCGGAGTCGGCGGGGGAGCGGTCACCGACCTGGCCGGGTTCGTCGCGGCGAGCTGGCTGCGCGGCGTGCGCTGGGTGCCGGTCAGCACGTCGCTGCTCGGCATGGTCGACGCGGCCGTCGGAGGCAAGACGGGCGTCAACACGGCCGCGGGCAAGAACCTGGTCGGCGCGTTCCATCCACCCGCCGGCGTGCTCTGCGACCTCGACGTGCTCGACACGCTGCCCGCCGACGACCTGGTGGCGGGCCTGGCCGAGGTCGTCAAGTGCGGCTTCATCGCCGACCCGGCGATCCTCGATCTGGTCGAGGGCGACCCGGCCGCCGCGGTCGACCCGCGCAGCGCGGTACTGCGTGAGCTGGTCGAGCGCGCGATCCGGGTCAAGGCACACGTGGTCGGCAACGACCTGCGCGAGTCCGGCCTGCGGGAGATCCTCAACTACGGCCACACCCTCGCGCACGCGATCGAGAAGAACGAGAACTACGGCTGGAAGCACGGCCACGCGGTGGCCGTCGGGGTCGTCTACGCGGGCGAGCTGTCCCGCCTGACCGGCCGCCTCGACGAGGCGACCGCCGCCCGGCACCGCACGGCCATGTCGCTGCTGGGCCTGCCGGTCTCGTACCCCGCCGGCGCCTGGCCCGAGCTGCTCGCCGCGATGCGCGTCGACAAGAAGGCCCGCGCCGACACCCTGCGCTTCGTGGTCCTCGACGGCCTCGCCCGGCCGGGCATCCTCGCCGGGCCCGCCGAGGAGACGCTGATCGAGGCCTACCGGGCGGTGTCGGCATGAAGGTCTACGTCCTCAACGGCCCGAACCTGGGCCGGCTCGGCACCCGCCAGGTCGACGTCTACGGGGTCACCTCGTACGCCGATCTGGTGGCGATGTGCGAGGCGGAAGGCAGGTCTCTCGGCCTCGACGTCGAGGTCAGGCAGACCGACGCCGAGCACGAGATGCTGGGCTGGCTGCACGCCGCCGCCGACGAACCGGCGCCGGTGGTGCTCAACCCGGGCGCCTGGTCCCACTACTCGTACGCGGTCCGGGACGCGTGCGCCATGCTCCGCGCGCCGCTGGTCGAGGTGCACATCTCCAACATCCACGCCCGTGAGGAGTTCCGGCACCACTCGGTGATCTCGGCGGTGGCGACGGGTGTCATCGCGGGCCTCGGGGTGGACGGCTACCGCCTGGCGCTGCGGCACATCGCGGGAAGCGGTTGACCCGATTCGCCGGTTCATGACCTACGCCGGTAAACTCGATCGGTCACCTTCACGCTTTTTAGACCAAGGCAGGACATGGCTTCCACCAACGACCTGAAGAACGGCCTGGTGCTCAACCTCGAGGGCGACCTGTGGGCCGTCGTCGAGTTCCAGCACGTCAAGCCGGGCAAGGGTGGGGCGTTCGTGCGCACCACGCTCAAGAACGTCCTTTCCGGCAAGGTCGTGGACAAGACGTTCAACGCCGGCACCAAGGTCGAGACCGCGACCGTGGACAAGCGCACGATGCAGTACCTCTACCAGGACGGCGAGGACTTCGTCTTCATGGACCTGGACACCTTCGAGCAGATCCACGTGCCCGGCGGCACGGTCGGTGAGAACGCCAACTACCTTCTCCCCGAGGCCGAGGCCACGGTGGCGACGCACGAGGGCGTTCCGCTCTACATCGAGCTGCCGACCAGCGTCTTCCTCGAGGTGACCTACACGGAGCCGGGCCTGCAGGGCGACCGCTCCACCGGCGGCACCAAGCCGGCGACGGTCGAGACCGGCGCGACGGTAAACGTCCCGCTCTTCATCACCACCGGCGAGAAGATCAAGGTCGACACCCGCGACGGCCGTTACCTCGGCCGTAGCTGATGGCGGAAGGCCCGAAAACCCAGATGCCGGCGCGCCGCAAGGCGCGCAAACGGGCGCTGGACGTTCTCTACGAGGCGGATCTCCGCGACCTGCCGCCGGGCCAGGTCATGACGACATACCTGGACCGCATCGAGAAGCCCCGCCCCGACCACCTGGACTACACGATCAGCCTGGTCGAGGGCGTGGCGAAGAACCTCGACCGCATCGACGAGCTGATCGCGAGCTACGCGGAGGGCTGGACCATCGACCGCATGCCGGTCGTGGACCGGAACCTGGCGCGGATCGCGGTCTTCGAACTGCTCTACGTCGGCGAGATCGACGACCCCGTCGCGATCTCCGAAGCGGTCGAACTGGCGAAGCAGATGTCCACCGACGACAGCCCGAGATTCCTCAACGGCATCCTGGGCAGAATCGCGGAATTCGCCACGCGCTGAGGCCGTTCTGCCGATCTTGCGGAATTGCCCGGCGGACCGGATGGAAATCCCGACAGTCCCGCCGTGCGCGGAATCGGCGCGGGCGGTGACTGTGCGTTGACCTCGCGCTTTGTAGTCATCGTGGGGTCCGCGGACGAGGGTTGCGCTTCGTAATTGGCCGGGCCGGTTGATCATTTTCTAGGACCCGCCCCGCGGATCTTGTAGATCGCGATCGACCGGTTTCCCGCGGAGCGGGTATGCGAAAAGGGGGCCCGGCCGGGGCCCCCTTTTCGTTACCGCTGGATCAGGATGCGAAGAACGCCCGCGGGTCGGCGACGAGCACACCCTGCTCGGTCAGGCGCTCGATGAGGCCGGACGGCGAGATGTCGTAGACGATGGCGAGGGCGCGCAGGTCATCCGCGCGGATGGACAGCACGCGACCGTTGTAGTCACCGCGCTGCTGCTGTATGGCCCGGGCGTAGCGCGCGACGTAGGCCAGGTCCTCACCGGCGGCGTCGTACAACTTCTCCAGGTCCAGGACGATCTTGTTGGTGGCCTCGAGCCGGACGCCGCTGCCGTCAGGCAGCAGTTCCGAAACGGGGACCCGGTAGAAGTCGGCCAGTTCGGCGAGGCGGGAAACGGTGACGGCGCGATCGCCACGCTCGTACGAGCCCACCACGACGGCTTTCCACCGGCCGTTCGACTTCTCTTCCACACCCTGCAGGGAAAGGCCCTGCTGCTGGCGGATGGAGCGCAGGCGGGCGCCCAACGACTTGGCGTACTCAGACGGCATTCGGACACTCCCAGTACTGTGCTGGCCCGGAGGGTTCTTCCTCAGGATCGCTACGCTGCGTGACGGTACGGAGTTTGCGACCCCTGGTCAAGTGTCGGTTACCGATGAGTCGCAAAGCCGGGGGGCGAGTTGTCCGTATTGGCCCGTCTGGTCCGAGGGTCGGCCACGTCACCATGGTCATCCCCACGCACACTGGTAACGTAGCGTCAGCCATCAGGGCGCCCCCTTCGGGCCACCTGACCGACATCCTTTAACGACCCGTCCAGTGAGGCGGGGAAGGAGGTCCGCCGTGGCGCATCCACGTGCCGACACCCCGGCCCAGCAGGGCTCCGCGAAGATCATTCTTTCCGGGTCGGACCTGCATCGGGTCGTCGACCGGATCGCGCACCAGATTCTCGAGAAGACCTCCGGCGCGACCGGCACCGTGCTTCTCGGCATCCCGACCCGCGGCGTGCCGCTGGCCCGCCGCCTGGCCGCCCGGATACACGCCTTCGAGGGCATAGACGTGCCGGTCGGCGCGCTCGACATCACGCTCTACCGCGACGACCTGCGGCTGCACGCGACCCGCGCGCTCGGCAAGACCGAGATCCCGGGCGGCGGCCTCGACGGCCGCCGGGTGATCCTCGTCGACGACGTGCTCTTCTCCGGCCGTACGGTCCGGGCCGCCCTCGACGCGCTCGGCGACGTCGGCCGGCCCAGCTCCGTGCAGCTCGCCGTGCTGGTCGACCGTGGACACCGGGAGCTGCCGATCCGCGCCGACTACGTCGGCAAGAACATCCCCACCGCGCTGACCGAGAGCGTGCGGGTCTCGCTCTCCGAGACCGACGACGGCGTGGACGAGGTCAAGCTCTTCTCCGGATCCGAGGTTTCCCGATGATCAAGCATCTGCGCTCGGCCGCCGACCTGGACGCCGAGACGGCCACCCTGATCCTCGACACCGCCGGCGAGATGGCCGCCCTGGCCGGCCGCGAGGTCAAGAAGCTGCCGACCCTGCGGGGCCGCACGGTCGTCAACCTCTTCTACGAGGACTCCACCCGCACCCGGATCTCCTTCGAGGCTGCGGCGAAGCGGCTCTCCGCGGACGTCATCAACTTTTCCGCCAAGGGCTCGAGCGTCTCGAAGGGCGAGAGCCTCAAGGACACCGCGCTGACCCTGCAGGCGATGGGCGCCGACGCGGTCGTCATCCGGCACCCGGCCAGCGGCGCCCCGCACCGGCTGGCCTCCTGGGTGGACGGTTCGGTGATCAACGCCGGCGACGGCACGCACGAGCACCCGACGCAGGCGCTGCTGGACGCGTACACGATGCGGTCGCGGCTCGGGACGCTCGAAGGTCTCAACGTCGCGATCGTCGGCGACGTGCTGCACAGCCGGGTCGCCCGTTCCAACGTCCTGCTGCTCACCACGCTGGGCGCCAGCATCACCCTGGTCGGCCCGCCGACGCTGATCCCGGTGGACATCGCCGCGGCGCTGTCGCCCGCGACGAAGGTGTCGTACGACCTCGACAGCGTCCTGCCCGGCGCGGACGTCGTGATGATGCTGCGGGTGCAGACCGAGCGGATGCAGGACTCCTTCTTCCCCTCCGCCCGCGAGTACTCCCGCCGCTACGGCCTCGACGTCTCACGCATGCGGAAGCTGCCGGAGCACGCCATCGTCATGCACCCCGGGCCGATGAACCGGGGCATGGAGATCGCGCCCGAGGTGGCGGACTCGACCCGCTCCACGATCGTCGAACAGGTCGCCAACGGCGTCAGCGCGCGGATGGCGGTTCTCTACCTGCTACTCGGAGGCAAGGCATGACCGCGTACGTGCTCAAGGGTGTCCGTCTGCTCGGCGGTGAGCCGGCCGACCTGCTGATCCGGGACGGGGTGATCGCCTCCGGATCCGCCGACGGTGCCGAGGTGATCGACGCCGACGGCCTGGTCGCGCTCCCCGGCCTCGTCGACCTGCACACCCACCTGCGCGAGCCCGGCCGCGAGGACGCCGAGACCGTCGAGACCGGCTCGCGGTCAGCCGCGCTCGGCGGCTACACGGCGGTCTTCGCGATGGCCAACACCTCGCCCGTCGCCGACACCGCCGGCGTGGTCGAGCAGGTCTGGCGCCTCGGCCGCGAGGCCGGCCTGGTCGACGTGCAGCCGATCGGCGCGGTCACCGTCGGGCTGGCCGGCAGGCAGCTCGCCGAGCTCGGCGCGATGGCCACCTCGGCGGCGAACGTGCGGATCTTCTCCGACGACGGGTTCTGCGTCGCCGACCCCCGCCTGATGCGCCGCGCCCTGGAGTACGTCAAGGCGTTCGACGGCATCATCGCCCAGCACGCCGAGGAGCCGCGGCTCACCGAGGGCGCGCAGATGCACGAGGGCGAGGTCTCCACCCGGCTGGGCCTGACCGGCTGGCCCGCGGTCGCCGAGGAGGCGATCATCGCCCGCGACGTGCTCCTGGCGGAGCACGTCGGCAGCCGCCTGCACGTCTGCCACGTCTCCACCGCCGGCTCGGTCGAGGTGCTGCGCCAAGCCAAGGCGCGCGGCGTCCGGGTGACGGCCGAGGTGACGCCGCACCACCTGCTCCTGACGGACGAGCTGGCCGCCAGCTACGACCCGGTCTACAAGGTCAACCCGCCGCTGCGCACCGCCTCCGACGTCCGGGCGCTGCGCCAGGCGCTGGTCGACGGCGTGATCGACATCGTGGCCACCGACCACGCGCCGCACGCCGTCGAGGACAAGGAGTGCGAGTGGGCCTACGCCCGCCCGGGGATGGTCGGTCTCGAGACGGCCCTTCCCGTCGTGCTCTCCGTGCTGGGCGAGCAGTGGGACCTGATCGCCGAGCGGATGTCCCGCGCGCCGGCCCGCATCGCCGGGCTGACCGGGCACGGCACCGATCTCTCGGCCGGCTCGCCGGCCAACCTGACGCTGGTGGACCCGTCCGCCCGGCGGGTCGTCGACCCGGCCGGGCTGGCGAGCCGCAGCCGCAACACTCCGTACGCGGGCACCACCCTGCCGGGTCGCATCGTCGCGACCTTCCTCCGGGGAGAGCCGACAGTCCTGGATGGGAAGGCCACCAAGTGAAACCAGCGATTCTCGTGCTCGAGGACGGGCGCACCTTCCGCGGCACCTCCTACGGCGCCGAGGGCGAGACCTTCGGCGAGGCGGTCTTCACCACCGGCATGACCGGCTACCAGGAGACGCTGACCGACCCGTCGTACCACCGGCAGGTCGTGGTGCAGACCGCGCCGCAGATCGGCAACACCGGCGTCAACGCCGAGGACGACGAGTCCGACCGCATCTGGGTCGCCGGCTACGTGGTCCGCGACCCGGCCCGGCGGCCCTCGAACTGGCGCGCGACCGGCGACCTGGGTGAGCGGCTGGCGGCCGAGGGTGTCGTCGGCATCAGCGGCATCGACACCCGCGCGCTGACCCGGCACCTGCGGGAGCGCGGCGCGATGCGGGTCGGCGTCTCGACGGTCGATCTCGACCCGGCCTCGCTCGCGGCGCGCGTGCTCGCCCAGCCGCAGATGGCCGGCGCCGACCTCTCCGCCGAGGTCACCACGGCCGCGCGCTACACCGTCGAGGCGGTCGGCGAGCACCGCTACACGGTCGCCGCCCTGGACCTGGGCATCAAGCGCAACGTCTCGCGGCGCCTCGCCGAGCGTGGCGTCACCACGCACGTCTTCCCGGCGTCGTCCACGATCGAGGACCTGCTCGCGGTCGGCCCCGACGCGGTGTTCCTGTCGCCCGGCCCCGGCGACCCGGCGACCGCCGACGCCCCGGTGGCCCTCGCGCGGGAGGTGCTGCGCCGCCGGATGCCGCTGTTCGGCATCTGCTTCGGCAGCCAGATCCTGGGCCGGGCGCTCGGCTTCGGCACCTACAAGCTGGGCTACGGCCACCGCGGCATCAACCAGCCGGTGCTCGACAAGACCACCGGCAAGGTCGAGGTGACCTCGCACAACCACGGCTTCGCGGTCGACGCACCGCTCGACGGAAGCATCGACACCGAGTTCGGCCGGGTCGAGGTCTCGCACGTCTGCCTCAACGACAACGTGGTCGAAGGGCTGCGGGCCCTGGATGTGCCCGCATTCACGGTCCAGTACCACCCCGAGGCGGCCGCAGGCCCGCATGACGCGGACTACCTGTTCGACCGCTTCGTCGAGCTCGTCGAGAAGGTGGATGCCTGATGCCCAAGCGCACTGATCTCCAGCACGTGATGGTGATCGGCTCCGGGCCGATCGTCATCGGCCAGGCCTGCGAGTTCGACTACTCCGGCACCCAGGCGTGCCGGGTGCTGCGCGCCGAGGGGCTGCGCGTCTCGCTTGTCAACTCCAACCCGGCGACGATCATGACCGACCCGGAGTTCGCCGACGCGACCTACGTCGAGCCGATCACCCCGGAGTTCGTCGAGCTGGTCATCGCCCGGGAACGCCCCGACGCGATCCTGCCGACCCTCGGCGGGCAGACCGCGCTGAACACGGCGGTCGCCCTGCACGAGAACGGCGTCCTGGAGAAGTACGGCGTCGAGCTGATCGGCGCCAACATCGACGCCATCCGCAAGGGCGAGGACCGCCAGCTCTTCAAGGACATCGTCGCCCGCGCCGGCGGCGAGACGCCGCGCTCGCGGGTCTGCCACTCGATGGACGACGTGCACGCGACCGTCGCCGAGCTCGGCCTGCCGGTCGTCATCCGCCCGTCGTTCACGATGGGCGGCCTCGGCTCCGGGATGGCGCACACCACGGAGGACCTGGAGCGCATCGCCGGCTCCGGCCTGGCCGCCTCGCCGGTGCACGAGGTGCTCATCGAGGAGAGCGTGCTCGGCTGGAAGGAGTACGAGCTCGAGCTGATGCGCGACAAGCACGACAACGTCGTGGTCGTCTGCTCGATCGAGAACGTCGACCCGATGGGCGTGCACACCGGCGACAGCGTCACCGTCGCGCCCGCGATGACCCTGACCGACCGCGAGTACCAGAAGCTGCGCGACCTCGGCATCGCCGTGCTGCGCGAGGTCGGCGTCGACACCGGCGGCTGCAACATCCAGTTCGCGATCAACCCGCGCGACGGCCGGCTCGTCGTCATCGAGATGAACCCGCGGGTGTCGCGCTCCTCGGCGCTGGCGTCGAAGGCCACCGGCTTCCCGATCGCGAAGATCGCCGCGAAGCTCGCCATCGGCTACACCCTCGACGAGATCCCGAACGACATCACGCTCAAGACGCCGGCCGCGTTCGAGCCGGCGCTGGACTACGTGGTCGTGAAGATCCCGCGGTTCGCGTTCGAGAAGTTCCCCGGCGCCGACCCCGAGCTGACCACCACGATGAAGTCGGTCGGCGAGGCGATGAGCCTGGGCCGCAACTTCGCCGAGGCGCTCAACAAGGCGATGCGCTCGATGGAGACCAAGGCGGCGGGCTTCTGGACCTCGCCGACGTTCGCGACCGCGGACGAGGCGCTCGAGGCGATGCGCGTGCCGCACGACGGGCGGCTCTACACCGTCGAGGCGGCGCTGCGCCTCGGCGCGAGCGTCGAGCAGGTGCACGAGGCCAGCGGCGGCATCGACCCGTGGTTCCTGGACGAGATCGCGGCGCTTGTCGAGCTGCGCCGGGAGATCCTGGACGCGCCGGTGCTCGACGAGGCGCTGCTGCGGCGGGCCAAGCGCTCCGGGCTCTCCGACCGCCAGCTCGCGGCGCTGCGTCCCGAGCTGGCCGGCGAGGACGGCGTGCGGACCCTGCGCCACCGCCTCGGCGTGCGGCCGGTCTACAAGACCGTCGACACCTGCGCCGCGGAGTTCGCCGCGAACACGCCGTACCACTACTCCACGTACGACGAGGAGACCGAGGTCGCGCCGTCGGACCGGCCCAAGGTGATGATCCTGGGATCCGGCCCGAACCGGATCGGCCAGGGCATCGAGTTCGACTACTCGTGCGTGCACGCGGTCATGGCGCTGCGTTCTGCTCCTACTACGGGATTTGCCGGCGGAGCCGGCCCGGGCGGCTCCGGCTTCGAGACCGTCATGGTCAACTGCAACCCGGAGACGGTCTCCACCGACTACGACACCGCCGACCGGCTCTACTTCGAGCCGCTCACCTTCGAGGACGTCCTCGAGGTCTTCCACTCCGAGGACACGTCCGGCAAGGCCGCCGGCGGCCCCGGCGTGATCGGCGTGATCGTCCAGCTCGGCGGGCAGACCCCGCTCAGCCTCGCCAAGCGGCTCAAGGCCGCCGGTGTGCCGATCGTGGGCACCTCGCCCGAGTCGATCGACCTGGCCGAGGACCGCGGCGCGTTCGGCTCGGTGCTCGCCCGGGCCGGGCTGCGCTCGCCCGAGCACGGCACGGCCACCTCCTTCGACGAGGCCAAGGCGATCGCCGACGAGATCGGGTACCCGGTGCTGGTCCGGCCGTCCTACGTGCTCGGCGGCCGCGGCATGGAGATCGTCTACGACGAGCCGACGCTCGCCGACTACATCGCCCGGGCCACCGAGATCTCGCCGGACCACCCGGTGCTGGTCGACCGCTTCCTGGACGACGCGATCGAGATCGACGTCGACGCGCTCTGCGACGCCACCGGCGAGGTGTACCTCGGCGGGGTGATGGAGCACATCGAGGAGGCCGGCATCCACTCCGGCGACTCGTCCTGCTCGCTGCCGCCGGTGACCCTCGCCGGCTCGCACCTGGCCGAGGTGCGCCGCTACACCGAGGCGATCGCCCGCGGCGTCGGCGTCCGCGGCCTGCTCAACGTCCAGTACGCGCTCAAGGACGACACCCTGTACGTCCTCGAGGCGAACCCGCGGGCGTCGCGGACCGTGCCGTTCGTCTCCAAGGCCACGGCGGTCCCGCTGGCCAAGGCGGCCGCCCGGATCATGCTCGGCGCCACCATCGCGGAGCTGCGCGCGGAGGGCCTGCTGCTGCGCAGCCGCGACGGCGGTGAGACCCCGCCGAACGCGCCGATCGCGGTCAAGGAGGCGGTGCTGCCGTTCAAGCGGTTCCGCACGCCGGCGGGCAAGGGCGTCGACAGCCTGCTCGGCCCGGAGATGAAGTCGACGGGCGAGGTCATGGGCATCGACCCCGCCTTCGGCCCGGCGTTCGCCAAGTCGCAGGCGGCCGCGTACGGCTCGCTGCCGACCAGCGGCAAGATCTTCGTCTCGGTGGCCAACCGCGACAAGCGCTCGATGATCTTCCCGGTCAAGCGGCTCGCGGACCTCGGCTTCACGATCGTCACCACCGCCGGCACCGGCGAGGTGCTGCGCCGGCACGGCATCGAGTGCGAGATCGTCCCCAAGCACTTCGAGAGCCCGGGCCGCAACGCGGTCGCGCTCATCGGCACCGGCGAGATCGCCCTGATCATCAACACGCCGCAGGGCTCGGGCGCGAGCGCCCGCTCCGACGGCTACGAGATCCGCAGCGCAGCCGTCATCCACGACATCCCGAGCATCACCACGGTGCCGGGCGCGGCCGCGGCGGTGATGGGCATCGAGGCCCTGATGCGCGGCGACATGACGGTCCGCCCGCTGCAGGAGCTGCACGCCATGCTCCGGGAGAGCGAGTGAGCCTGTTCACCGGCGCCGTCCGGCCGGTCCTGTTCCGGCTGGGCGGCGGCGACGCGGAGAAGGCGCACGAGTTCACGCTGGCGCGCCTGGCCTCGCTGGGTGCCCGCTCGCGGGCCCTGCTGCACCGCCGCTACGCGGTGCAGGCGCCGGTCGAGGCGTTCGGGGTGCGCTTCCCCAACGCGGTCGGGCTGGCGGCCGGCATGGACAAGAACGGCGTCGCCCTGCCGGCCTGGCCGGCGCTGGGCTTCGGCTTCGTGGAGGTCGGCACGGTCACCGCGCGGGCGCAACCGGGCAACGACCGGCCCCGGCTGTTCCGGCTGCGCGACAGCGAGGCCGTGATCAACCGGATGGGCTTCAACAACGCGGGCGCGGCCGCGCTCGCGTCCCGCCTGCAGGCGCTGGGGCCGCTGGACGTGCCGCTGGGGATCTCGCTCGGCAAGTCCAAGGCCACGCCGCTGGACCAGGCGGTCGAGGACTACCTGGCGTCCTACAACCTGCTGCACCCGTACGCGGACTACATCGCGGTCAATGTGTCGTCGCCGAACACGCCGGGGCTGCGCACGCTGCAGGACAAGGACGCGCTGGGCGCCCTGCTCGGCGCGCTGGTCGGCCGGGTGCCGGTGCTGGTGAAGATCGCCCCGGACCTGACCGACGAGGCCATCGCCGAGCTGCTCGAGGTCTGCCTCGCGTACGGGGCGGCCGGGGTGATCGCGACCAACACCACGCTGGCCCGCGACGGCCTGGCCGCGGCCGACCGGCCGCTGGCGGAGCAGGCCGGCGGCCTGTCCGGCCGGCCGCTGACCGAGCGGTCCCGCGAGGTCGTCCGTTTCGTGCACGCCGAGACCGGCGGGCGCCTGCCGATCATCGGCGTCGGCGGCATCTTCGAGCCGGACGACGCGGCCCGGATGCTGGACGCCGGCGCGAGCCTGGTCCAGCTCTACACGGGCTTCATCTACCGCGGGCCGGCCCTGGTCAGGGGCGCGGCCAGGGCCTGCGCGCAGGCCGGGGAGAAGGCCCGGCCGTGAGCGACCCGCCCGGCCTCCTGGCGTTGGACCGGGCGCACGTCTGGCACCCGTACGCTCCGATGCCCGGGCGCAGCGAGCCGTATGTCGTGGAGAGCGCCGAGGGCGTGCGGCTGCGGCTGGCCGGCGGGCGCGAGCTGGTAGACGGCATGTCGTCCTGGTGGGCGGCCATACACGGCTACCGGCACCCCGTGCTCGACGCCGCGCTCGTCGAGCAGTCGCGCAGGATGAGCCACGTCATGTTCGGCGGGCTCACCCACGCGCCCGCGGTCGAGCTGGCCACCACCCTGGTCGAGCTGACCCCGGACGGCCTCGAGCACGTCTTCCTCTGCGACTCCGGCTCGGTCGGGGTCGAGGTCGCGGTCAAGATGGCCCTGCAGGCCCAGCTCGCCCGGGGATTCCCGGGGCGGCGGCGCCTGGCCACCTGGCGCGGCGGCTACCACGGCGACACGTTCCATCCGATGAGCGTCTGCGACCCGGACGGCGGCATGCACCGGCTCTGGACCGGCGTGCTGCCGGCACAGGTCTTCGCCGACGCGCCGCCCGTCGACTACGACGAGGGGTACGCGGCGGAGCTGGCCGATCTCGTCGCCCGGCACGCGGACGAGCTCGCCGCCGTCATCGTCGAGCCGGTCGTGCAGGGCGCGGGCGGGATGCGGTTCCACCATCCGGAGTACCTGCGGGTGCTGCGCGAGGTCACCGCGGCGCACGGGGTCCTGCTGATCTTCGACGAGATCGCGACGGGCTTCGGCCGTACCGGTGAGCTGTTCGCCGCGCACCACGCCGGGGTGACCCCCGACATCATGTGTCTCGGCAAGGCCCTCACCGGTGGATATCTGACCCTGGCCGCGACGCTCTGCACCTCTCAGGTCGCGCACGCCGTCTCCGCCGGCGACGCGGGCGGCCTGGCGCACGGCCCGACCTTCATGGGCAACCCGCTCGCCTGCGCGGTCGCGAACGCCTCCATCGGCCTTCTCCGGGCCCAGGACTGGCCGGGGCAGGTCCGGCGTATCTCCGGCGGCCTCCGTGCCGGTCTGGAGCCGCTGCGGGGCGTTGCCGGGGTCGCTGACGTCCGCGTCCTGGGTGCGATCGGCGTCGTGCAGCTCGATCGGCAGGTCGACGTGCCCCGGGCCACGGCCGCCGCGGTCGACGCCGGGGTGTGGCTGCGGCCGTTCCGGGACCTGATCTACACGATGCCGCCGTTCGTCACGGACGACGCCGACGTCGCCCGCATTACCCGAGGAATCGCCGCCGCGGTGTCCGCCACCTGACACGAAAGGGATAACGCCCCCTATGGAGACCTTCGGAAGCCGCCTGCACCGCGCCACCCGGGCCCGGGGGCCGCTCTGTGTCGGCATCGATCCGCACGCCGCCCTGCTCGCCCGGTGGGGCCTCTCGGACGACGTCGCCGGCCTGGAACGCTTCGCCCATACGGTTGTCGAAGCACTGGCCGATCGGGTCGCCGTACTCAAGCCGCAGTCGGCCTTCTTCGAGAGATTTGGGTCACGTGGCATCGCCGTCCTTGAGTCAATTATCCGACAGTCACGGCAGGCCGGGGCACTCGTGCTGCTCGATGTGAAACGCGGCGACATCGGCTCGACGATGGCCGCGTACGCGAGCGCCTACCTCGATCCGGAGAGTTCGCTGTGTGCCGACGCGATTACTGTGAGTCCCTATCTCGGCGTCGGCTCGTTGCGCCCCGCTTTCGACATGGCGGCCGCGCACGGCGGCGGCGTTTTCGTCCTGGCGCTCACCTCGAACCCGGAGGGCCCGGCCGTCCAGCACGCCGTCGGCGCCGGCGGCCGGACCGTCGCGCAGGCCGTGATCGACGAGATTTCCCAGCTCAACGCGGGTGCGGACCCGCTCGGTAGCGTCGGGCTGGTGGTCGGCGCGACGATCGGCGAGACGGGCCACGACCTGTCGAAGGTGAACGGCGCGCTGCTCGCTCCGGGCCTCGGCGCGCAGGGCGGGAGCCCCTCGGACCTGCGCGGAATCTTCGGCGAAAGCCTGCGGAACGTGCTGCCTTCGTACTCACGCGAGGTTCTCGAAGCGGGACCCGACGTGACGTCGTTGCGGTCCGCGGCGGACCGCGCCGCGGCCGCCTGCCGGGCCGTGATCGGGTGAAACAGCCTGCTTACCAGGCCTGCTCCCGCTCGGGTGGGGGGTACCCCCACGTTGCCGAAACCGCCGTTGACCGCTAGTTTTCCCGGCGCCGGGAACCACATGCCCCTTTGGTTCCCTGGCACACCACGTTTCACAGAGTGCCGGTATTGGACTACCGGTGCGATAGGGACCTGAGGAGAACTGGTGCCGCTCCCGTCACTGAGCCCCGAGCAGCGTGCAGCCGCGCTGGAGAAGGCTGCGGAGATTCGCAAGGCCCGTGCCGAGCTGAAGGATCAGCTCAAGCAGGGCAAGACCACCCTCGCCGCCGTGCTCGACCGGGCGGAAGGCGATGACGTCGTCGGCAAGCTGAAGGTTTCGGCCGTGCTTCAGGCGCTGCCGGGCATCGGCAAGATCCGGGCGACCCAGATCATGGAGAAGCTCAAGATTGCCGACAGCCGCCGTCTTCGTGGCCTCGGCGAGCAGCAGCGTAAGGCCCTCCTGGGGGAGTTCGCTGCGAACTGACTCACCGGCTCGTGTAGGAATGAGCCGTGAGCATGGATGACGACGCGCGCCCGGCGGCCCGACTCACCGTCCTGTCCGGCCCCTCGGGGGTGGGCAAGGACAGCGTGATCGAGCTGATCCGGGCGCGCTCGCCATGGATCAAGCTGTCGGTCTCGGTGACCACCCGCAAGAAGCGCGACTACGAGACCGACGGCGAGCACTACCACTTCGTCACCCGTTCGGAGTTCCAGCGCCTGGTCGACGGCGGCCAGCTGCTCGAGTGGGCCGAATTCGCCGGCAACCTCTACGGCACGCCGCGGGCGCAGGTCGAGGGCTGGCTGGCGCAGGGACGCCCGGTCCTGTTGAAGATCGACCTGCAGGGCGCCCGGCAGGTGCGGGCCACCAAGCCCGACGCGCAGCTCGTCTTCCTGGCCCCGCCCAGCGTCGAGGAGCTCAAGCGCCGGCTGGTCGGCCGCGGCACGGACGACGAGGAGACGATCCGCCGCCGCCTGTTGCACGCCGACGACGAGCTGGCGGCCGAGAAGGAATTCGACCGCACGGTCGTCAACGACTTCGTCGAGCGGGCCGCCGACGAGCTGGTAGGATTGCTCGGTTCGTCGTTTCTGACTCCCGCTCAGCCGCAGCCCGGTGTCTGAGAATTAAGGACGTAAATCACTGTGGGAACCATCGCCAACCCCGAAGGCATCACCAACCCGCCGATCGACGAGCTGCTCGACAAGACCTCGTCGAAGTACTCGCTGGTGATCTTCGCGGCCAAGCGCGCCCGCCAGGTCAACGCCTACTACAGCCAGCTCGGTGAGGGCCTCCTGGAGTACGTCGGTCCGCTCGTCGAGACCACGCCGCAGGAGAAGCCGCTGTCGATCGCGATGCGCGAGATCAACGCCGGCCTGCTCACGGCCGAGGCGACCGACAACCCCTGATCGAGCGTTTCCTGCGCCCGCGTCCGCTCTGCGGGCGCGGGTTCTCTCATTTACCGGGGAGTGTGCCCATGCCCGAGATCGTGCTCGGCGTCTGCGGCGGCATCGCCGCCTACAAGGCCTGTGAGCTGCTGCGGCTGTTCACCGAGTCGGGTCACGGCGTCCGCGTCGTGCCGACGGCCTCGGCGCTGAAGTTCGTCGGGGCGCCCACCTGGGCCGCGCTGTCGGGCCGCAGCGTGTCCACCGAGGTCTGGGACGACGCGCACGAGGTGCCGCACGTGCGCGTCGGCCGGCAGGCCGACCTCGTCGTGGTCGCGCCCGCCACCGCCGACATGCTGGCCAAGGCGGCGCACGGCATCGCCGACGACCTGCTCACCAACACGCTGCTGACCGCGACGTGCCCGGTCGTCTACGCGCCGGCGATGCACACCGAGATGTGGGAGAACCCGGCCACCCAGGCGAACGTCGCGACCCTGCGGTCCCGCGGAGCGGTCGTGATCGAGCCGGCTGTGGGCAGGCTCACAGGCGCCGACACCGGCAAGGGCCGGCTTCCCGACCCGGCCCAGATCTTCGCCGCCGCCCTGCGGGTGCTGCGCCGCGGCGCCGCCGCCGAGACCGACCTTGCGGGCCGCCACGTCGTCGTCACCGCAGGTGGGACCCGTGAACCGCTCGACCCGGTGCGCTTCATCGGTAACCGCTCCTCGGGCCTGCAGGGCTACGCGCTGGCCCGCTCGGCGGTCGCCCGTGGGGCGCGCGTCACCCTCGTTGCGGCGAACGTCACCCTCCCCGATCCGGCCGGCGCCGACGTGGTCCGCGCGGGTACGACCGAGGAGCTGCGTAAAGCCACTGTGGAGGCGGCCGCGGACGCGGACGTCGTGGTCATGGCCGCCGCCCCGGCCGACTTCCGGCCGGCGACGGTCGCCGAAAAGAAGATCAAAAAGACGGACGGGGGTACGGTGCCCACGATCGAACTTGTTACGAACCCGGACATCGCCGCCGAACTGGGCGCCGCCAAACGCGCAGGTCAGCTGCTGGTGGCGTTCGCCGCGGAGACGCACGACGTGCTGGAGAACGCCCGAGGCAAACTTGTGAAGAAACGTGCCGACCTGATCGTCGTTAACGAGGTGGGCGTCGACCTGGTCTTCGGGGCGGACCGCAACACGGTCACCATTCTCGGCGCTGACGGAAGCACGACAGCGCTCGGGGAACTCCCCAAAGACGATGTGGCCGATGCGATATGGGATCAGGTGGTGAGCCGCCTCGATCCCCAGGTCGGCGACGCTGGGACGGTCTGAGACCGGAGCAGCGGAACCCCAGCGGCGGTGACTACACTGCCGCCGAACGAAACTTCGACAAAAATCTGAGGAGCACCGTGGCACGCCGCCTGTTCACCTCCGAGTCGGTCACGGAAGGCCACCCGGACAAGATCGCTGACCAGATCAGCGACGGCATTCTCGATGCGCTGCTGGCGCAGGACCCCCGCAGCCGGGTTGCGGTGGAGACGCTGATCACGACCGGCCAGGTGCACGTCGCCGGCGAGGTGACCACCCAGGCATACGCGGACATTCCGAGCATCGTGCGCGAGACGATCCTCGGCATCGGCTACGACTCGTCCAAGAAGGGCTTCGACGGCGCTTCCTGCGGCGTCAGCGTCTCGATCGGCTCGCAGTCGCCCGACATCGCCCAGGGCGTCGACAGCGCGGTCGAGCTGCGCGAGGGCAACTCCGAGCACGTCCTCGACGCCCAGGGCGCCGGCGACCAGGGCATGATGTTCGGCTTCGCCTGCTCCGAGACCCCGGAGCTCATGCCGCTGCCGATCGCCCTCGCGCACCGCCTGGCCCGCCGGCTCTCCACGGCGCGCAAGGACGGCACGATCCCCTACCTGCGCCCGGACGGCAAGACCCAGGTCACCATCGAGTACGACGGCCTGCGCCCGGTCCGCCTCGACACCGTGGTCGTCTCGTCGCAGCACGCCGCCGACATCTCGCTCGAGTCGCTGCTGACCCCCGACGTCCGCGAGCACGTCATCGCCCCGGAGCTCGAGGGCCTCGGCCTGGACACCGAGAACTACCGGCTCCTGGTCAACCCGACCGGCCGCTTCGAGATCGGCGGCCCGATGGGCGACGCCGGCCTCACCGGCCGCAAGATCATCGTCGACACGTACGGCGGGTACGCCCGCCACGGCGGCGGCGCCTTCTCCGGCAAGGACCCGTCCAAGGTGGACCGCTCGGCGGCGTACGCGATGCGCTGGGTGGCCAAGAACGTCGTCGCCGCGGGCCTCGCCGAGCGCTGCGAGACGCAGGTCGCGTACGCGATCGGCAAGGCGCACCCGGTCAGCCTGTTCGTCGAGACGTTCGGCACCGAGAACGTCCCCGTCGAGCGCATCGAGAAGGCCATCAACGAGGTCTTCGACCTGCGCCCGGCCGCGATCATCCGCGACCTCGACCTGATGCGCCCGATCTACCAGCAGACGGCGGCATACGGCCACTTCGGCCGCGAGCTGCCCGACCTGCTCTGGGAGAACACGGACCGCGCCCAGGACCTGAAGTCCGCCGCGGCCTGAGCTTGCCAGCGCCAGGAACGGGTGCCCCGACTCCGGTCGAGGCACCCGTCCTGTTTTCCGAAGATGTCGTACCCGCGCGGGAGACTGTGCGGGTGAGGGCGGCGAAGGCGAAACCGGACCGCGAGCCGGCGGAGCACCTGCCGATCGCCCGGGTGAGCGTCGAGGTGCCCCTGGCCCACCTGGACCGTCCCTTCGACTACCTGGTCGCGGCCGCGGACGACGAGGCGGCCCAGCCGGGGGTGCGGGTCAAGGTCCGCTTTGCGGGTCAGCTGGTGAACGGCTTCCTGCTGGAGCGGGCGGAGTCGAGCCCGCACGGCGGCCGGCTGGCATACCTCGACAAGGTGGTCTCGCCGGAGCGCGTCCTGGACCCGGAGGTGGCCCGCCTGGCCCGGGCGGTCGCCGACCGCTACGCCGGAAACCTCTCGGACGTCCTGCGCCTGGCGGTCCCACCCCGCCACGCCCGCGTCGAGTCCCAGTCCAAGCCTCCGACCCCGAAAAGCCCACCCGAACGCGACGGCCCGAGCGGTGTGCCTGTTGCTGGGGACGCGCCGGTCGCGGGGGGCTGCTCTCTTGCTGGGGACACGCCGGTTGCCGGGGGTGCGCCCGTTGCCGGGAGTGCTGGGAACAGGCCGCAAGACGATGCTTCGGTGTCCCTGCGTCGAGTCGATGGCCTGGCTGCCGTCCACTCTTCCGGGGATGACACTCGTGGGGGACTCCCGCTGTCGGTCGGTGACACGGATACAGCGGCCCCACCGTCGGCGGTGCGGGCGGGAGCTGTGCGGCCGGCCGGCCGGGAAGACGTCAGACCTATCGCAGCCGAGTCCAGCCCCCATGCCGTGAATCCGGCGACCGTCGGAGCCGGACCGGTCGGGGGAGCGGTAGCGGTCGTTCCTGCCCACCCTCAAGGCTCTGCAGGGGGTGCACTGGATGCGGCGGGCATGGCGAGTCCGGCAGGTCCGGCGGGTGCAGTGGACGCTGCGGGTCCAGGGAGTCCGGCGGGTCCAGGGGATTCGGCGGGAGTAGCGGGTCCAGGTGGTTCGGCAGGCGAGCCGGGTGCGGTGGGCGCGGCGGCGCGGCACGGGTGGGGTGTCTATCCGTCCGGGATCGCGTATCTGCACGCGCTCGAGCAGGGGCGTGCCGCCCGTGCCGTCTGGTCCGCGCTGCCCGGTGAGGACTGGCCGGCCCGGATCGCGGAGGCCGCCGCCGCCACCGTCAGGGGCGGGCGGGGCGTGGTCATCGTCGTGGCCGATGCCCGGGACCTCGAGCGGCTGGATCGGGCGCTGACCGAGGTGCTCGGGGACGGGCGGCACGTGGCACTCAACGCCGCGGCCGGCCCGGCCGAGCGGTACCGGCGCTTTCTGGCGGCCAGCCGGCACCGGGTGCCCGTGGTGGCCGGGACGCGGGCGGCCATGTTCGCGCCGGTCGCCGACATCGGGCTGGTCGTCATCTGGGACGACGGTGACGACCTGCACGCCGAGCCGAGGGCGCCCTATCCGCACGCCCGCGATGTGCTGCTCACCCGGGCCCAGCTCGTCGGCTGCGCAGCCCTCGTCGGGGGCTTCGCCCGCACCGGGGAGGCGCAGCTGCTCCTCGAGACCGGGTGGGCCAAGGAGATCGTGGCGAGCCGGAACACCCTGCGGGCGCGGAGCCCGGCCATCGCGCCGACCGGGGACGACCCGCAGCTGGCGCGCGATCCGGGTGCGGTCACCGCGCGGTTGCCCAGCCTCTGCTGGCAGGCGGCCCGCGGTGCGTTGCAGGCCGGCGCGCCCGTCCTGGTGCAGGTGCCCCGCCGTGGCTATCTGCCGTCGACGGCCTGCGCCGAGTGCCGCACGCCCGCGCGATGCCCGCACTGCTCCGGCCCCCTCGGGCTGGCCGGTTCGCGCGACGTTCCGTCCTGCCACTGGTGCGGCCGCGCCGCCGCCGACTATGCGTGCCCGGCCTGCGGGGGGCGCCGGCTGCGTGCCTCGGTGACCGGTGCGCGACGGACCGCCGAGGAACTGGGCCGCGCGTTCCCCGGCGTGCCGGTGCGCACGTCCGGCCGCGACGGGATTCTCGACACCGTGCCCGGCGAGGCCGCCCTGGTCGTCGCGACGCCGGGCGCCGAACCCGTTGCCGAGGGCGGCTACGGCGCGGTGCTGCTGTTGGACACGTGGGCGCTGCTGTCCCGCGCGGACCTGCGCGCCGCCGAGGAGACCATGCGACGCTGGCTGTCGGCGGCGGCCTTGGCGAAGCCCGGGCCCGCCGGCGGCCGGGTGGTCGTGGTCGCGGACGGTTCGCTGGCGCCGGTGCAGGCGCTGCTGCGCTGGGATCCGGGCTGGTTCGCGGCGCGCGAGCTGGCCGAGCGCCGCGAGCTCGGCTTCCCCCCGGCGGCCCGGATGGCGAGCGTGACGGGCACCGCGGAGGCCGTTGCCGAATTCCTCGACGCGGCCCGCCTGCCCGACGACGTGGAACTGCTCGGTCCGGTCCCGGCCCAGGACGACCAGGAACGCATGCTCCTCCGCGTCTCCCGCGGCCGAGCCGCCGAACTGGCCCGGATCCTGCACCAGGCCGCGGCTGTCCGCAGCGCCAAGAAGTCCGCCCTGCCGGTCCGAATCCAGATAGACCCGGCCGAGCTCCTCTGACCCGACCTTTTCCCGCGGTGACCCAGCAACCGCCACCGCTCCGGCCCCGCGACGCGTCGCAGCCATCCGCCCACCTGGCGGGCACGAATCCCGAACAGCGAAACAGATGCCCCAAGCCAGAGGCGCTGCTCAAATTCTGGCCCGGCCGCTCACCGCCCGCCCTGCCTGCCCGGCTTGCCTGCCTGCCCGGCTTGCTCGCCTGCCCGGCCTGCTCGCCCGCCCGGCTTGCCCGCCGGCTCGCTTGCCAGCCCCGGTCGCTCGCTTGCTCGCCCGGCCGCTTGGCCGTTCGCCTGGTCGTTTGGACGCTCGGTCGGCTGGTCTAGGCGGCCGGGGTCGGGTGCTTGGGCCGGTCGGCCGGTCGCGGGTTTCGGGGCGTGTCGTGGCCGGGTCGGCCGGTCCGTTGTGACCGGCTTACGCTGCGCGGACGGGCGACTCCGCCGGTCTCTCCCGGCTCCGTAGACTAGGGCTCGACCAGCAGTGTGAGTCGATCGTCAGGAGTGGCACCGCGTGACCGTCCAGCCCATCCGTCTCTTCGGCGACCCGGTGCTGCGCACGCAGGCCGACCCGGTCATCGACTTCGACAAGGAACTGCGCAGGCTCGTCAAGGACCTGATCGAGACGATGCAGGACGAGGGCGGTGCCGGCCTGGCCGCCCCGCAGCTCGGCGTGGGGTTGCGGGTGTTCGCGTTCGACGTCGACGACGTGGTCGGCCACATCGTAAACCCGGTGCTGTCGTTCCCCGACGAGGAGGAGCAGGACGGCCCGGAGGGCTGCCTGTCCATCCCGGGCGTCTACGTCGACACCAAGCGCCGGCAGAACGTCGTCGCGCAGGGATTCAACGAGCACGGCGATCCGATTCAGCTGATCGGCACCGGCCTGATGGCGCGCTGTGTGCAGCACGAGACCGACCACCTCGACGGGGTGCTCTTCCTGGACCGGCTTGACGCCGCCGCACGTAAGGACGCGATGAAGCAGATCCGTGCCGCCGACTGGTACGACGCCGGCGCCCCGCCGACGGTCAAGACGAGCCCGCACGGCCGCGGCATCTTCGGCCTGGGGCGGTGAGCTGATGCGTATCGTCTTCGCCGGCACCCCCGAGGTCGCCCTGCCCTCGCTCGACGCGCTCGCCGCGTCCTCGCACGAGATCGCGGCCGTGCTGACCCGTCCCGACGCCCCCGCGGGCCGGGGCCGCCGCCTGGTGCGCTCCCCGGCCGGCGCCTGGGCCGATGAGCGCGGCATCGAGGTTCTCACGCCGCAGCGTCCGCGTGAGCCGGAGTTCCAGGAGCGGCTGCGCGAGATCGCGCCGGACTGCGTGCCCGTGGTCGCGTACGGCGCCCTGGTGCCGACGGACGCGCTGGAGATTCCCCGGCACGGCTGGGTCAACCTGCACTTCTCGCTGCTGCCCGCCTGGCGTGGCGCCGCACCCGTGCAGCACGCCGTCCTGCACGGCGACGAGGTGACCGGGGCCAGCGTGTTCGAGCTCGAGGCCGGCCTGGACACCGGTCCCGTCTACGGCACCCTGACCGAGCAGATCCGGTCCGCGGACACCTCCGGCGACCTGCTCGCCCGGCTGGCGACCGAGGGCGCCGGCCTGCTCGTCGCCGTCCTCGACGCGATCGAGGCGGGGACCGCGCGGGCACACCCGCAGCCGCTCGACGGCGTCTCGATGGCGCCGAAGGTCACCGTCGAGGATGCCCGGGTCCGCTGGGACGATCCGGCGTTCGCCGTCGACCGGCGCATCCGCGCCTGCACCCCGGCGCCCGGCGCGTGGACGACCCTGCGCGACGAGCGCCTCAAGCTGGGGCCGGTCCGCCCGGTCGCCAACGCCGCCGTCACGCTCGCGCCCGGGGAGTTGCTCGTCGAGCGCACCCAGGTGCTGGTGGGCACGGCGACCACCCCGGTGATCCTCGGCGAGGTCCGTGCCGCCGGCAAGAAGCCGATGTCGGCCTCCGACTGGGCGCGTGGCCTGCGCCTCAACCCGGGGGAGACCCTGCTGTGACCACTCCGAATCCAGCCGATCAGCCGCGCGGCGCCGACCGCCGGCACAGCGCCGACCGGCCGCACAACGCCGGTCCGCGACGCCCCGGCGGCCCCGGCTCCGGCCGGGAGCAGAACCGGGACGCCCGTTCCGGTCGGGCCCCGCGCGCCGGTCGCCCGCCGTCCGACCCGGCCCGGCAGGCCGCGTACGAGGCCATTGCGGCGGTGCAGCGCGACGACGCGTACGCGAATCTGGTCCTCTCCCAGATCCTGCGGGAGTCGCGCCTGCACGGCCGGGACGCGGCGTTCGCCACGGAGCTGACCTACGGCACCCTGCGTACGCTCGGCACCCTCGACCTGATCATCGCGGACGCGGCCGGCCGGGAGGTGTCCCGCATCGACCCGCCCGCGCGGGACGCGCTGCGCCTGGGTGCGTACCAGTTGCTCTACACCCGGGTGCCGTCGCACGCGGCGGTGAATCAGACCGTCGACCTGGTGCGCTCGGTCGCGCCCGGCGCGGCCGGCTTCGCCAACGCGGTCATGCGGGGGATCTCCGAGACCAGCCTGGACGACTGGCTGACCAAGCTCGCGCCGAGCTACGCGGAGGATCCGGTCGGCAACCTCGCCGTGGTGCACAATCATCCGGAGTGGATCATCCGGTCGTTCGCGGAGTCGCTCGGCGGCGACCTGGAGGACACCGCCCGGCTGCTGATCGAGGACAACCAGCCGCCGACCGTGCACCTGTGCGCGCGGCCGGGCCGGGCCGACGCCGTCGACCTGGCCGACGAGGTGGGCGGCGTGCCCGGCGCGTTCTCGCCGTACGCGGTCTATCTCGGCGGCGGCTCGCCGGGCGACCTGGCCGCCATCCGGGACGGCCGCGCCCACGTCCAGGACGAGGGCTCGCAGCTGGTCGCCGTGGCGCTGCTGGCCGCGCCGCTCGAGGGCCAGGACGACCGCTGGCTCGACCTGTGCGCCGGGCCGGGCGGCAAGGCCGGTCTGCTCGGCTCGATCGCCGCGCTGCGCGGTGCCGAGGTCACCGCCGTCGAGGTCGCCGACCACCGGGCCCGGCTGGTCGAGCAGGCCACGGGCGGGCTGCCGGTGACCGTGCTGCCGACCGACGGCCGTACCGTCGGGCGCGACCCCGACCTGCCGGAGGAGGGATTCGACCGGGTGCTGGTCGACGCGCCCTGCACCGGCCTCGGCTCGCTGCGCCGGCGGCCCGAGTCGCGCTGGCGGCGCACGCCGGCCGACCTGCCGCCGCTGACCCGGCTGCAGCGGGAGCTGCTCGTGGCGGCCCTGCGCGCGGTACGCCCCGGCGGCGTGGTCGCCTACGTGACCTGCTCGCCGCACATGGTGGAGACCCAGGTGACGGTCAGCGAGGGTGCCCGCCGCAGCGGCGTCGAGGTGGACTTCGTCGACGCCCGGCCGCTGATGCCGCCGGGCATGCCCAAGCTCGGCCCCGGCCCGACGGTGCAGCTGTGGCCGCACCGGCACGGCACCGACGCGATGTTCCTGGCGGTGCTGCGCCGCACCAGCTGACGGACCTTGTCGACCTCTCGGGTCAACAAGGTCCGGTATGAGAGGGCATGGATGTCATCGGGGCGGGATTGGGTATTACCGGCACGCTCGGCCTGGAGATCGCTCTCGACCCCGAACGTGCCACGCTGTTCCACCGGGCTGCGGACGGTGACCTCGGCTGCCTGACCAGGGCTCTCGCGGGTCACCGCTCCACGGTGGACCGGCCCGGGCGAGGAGTTCCCGGCCCGGGCGGCGAGGGCGCACGGCGAGGGCTGGCCGTGGGGCTCATCGCACCGGCAGGACCCCGGGCCCGGCGTTCCTGAGCGAGCGGCTGAAGGTGCGCTCGGCGAAGTAGATGAAGCAGCGGACCCGGCGCTCGCCGGACAGCCACTCCGGACGCGTCGGGTTGTACGAGATCCAGCCGCTGCGGTACTGCAGGTCGGAGTCGTCCGGCAGCGCCGCGAAGCGGGCGATCGTGCTGCGGCAGCCGGCCGCGCTGAGCCTGGTGCCGGACTCCAGCTTCGAGTACGAGATGTCGGGTGCGTCCCACAGGCCGGCGAACTCGGCCCGGTGCTTCCCGGTGCACGGCACGGCGGTCATCGCCGTCACCGTTCCGCCCTCGACCGTGGGATCGAAGCAGGCCAGCCGCAGCGGCGACGGGTGTGCCAGCTCGCCTGCCAGGCTGCCGGTGCGGCTGGTGCGGCTGCGCCCGTCGAGGTCCGCGGTGGTGACGTCGCAGCGGAACCAGCGGGCGCCGCCCGTCCAGCCGGCCCGGGTCGGCCACACCACCTGCACCGCCAGCCGGGCGCCGCGCCACGGCCCGCCGAGGAAGCCGGTCGCGGCGTCCGAGCATTCCCGGTATGCCGCCTTCGCGCCCGGGGTTCCCGGGGCCGGCGCCACGTCGGCGTCCGCGGGGGTGCCCACGTGGAAGGTCTCGGAGACGTGCAGTTCGGCACAGTCGACCGGCCGGTGGCCGTCCAGCGGGGCGGTCGTGGCCAGGGCCTCGTGACACTGGCCGACCGCCGGGCGGAACGGCGCCGGCGTGCCCAGCGCGGCCCAGTCGTCGGCCAGGTCACCGTCGGTGCCGGGCGGGGGCGTGGCCGAGCAGCCGGCGGCGAGCAGCACCGCCAGCAGGGCCACCGTCCGTCGCATGCCAGCCTCCCCGGGGAACCCCCTGAGTATCCCGGGCGACGGCAAACAGGCCATACACTGCACCGGTGGAGCCATCGCCGATCATCGCCCCCAGCATCCTGGCCGCGGACTTCGCGCACCTCGCCAACTCGGTGCACGAGATCGAGGGCGCCGCGGACTGGGTGCACGTGGATGTCATGGACAACCATTTCGTCCCGAATCTGACCATCGGTCTGCCGGTCGTGCAGAGTCTGCGCAAGGCCACGACCATCCCGTTCGACGTGCACCTCATGATCAACGACCCGGAGCGCTGGGCGCCCGGGTACGCGGAGGCGGGTGCGTACAACGTGACGTTCCACGCCGAGGCCTGTGACAATCCGGTGGCGCTGGCCAAGACGCTGCGCGCGGCGGGCGCCAAGGCGGGCCTCGCCATCGACCGCGACACCCCGGTCGAGCCGTACCTCGAGCTCCTGCCCTATGTGGACACGCTGCTGATCATGACGATCAAGGCGGGCTTCGGCGGGCAGAAGTTCATGCCGGAGATGCTCGACAAGGTCCGCGACGTGCGCCGCCGGATCAAGGCCAAGGATCTTCAGGTACGCCTGGAGGTCGACGGCGGCATCGCCGCCGACACCATCGAGCAGGCCGCCGAGGCCGGTGCCGACGCGTTCGTCGCGGGCACCGCCGTCTACGGCGCCGACGACCCCGCCGAGGCGTGCCGCAAGCTGCGCGCCATGGCCGAACGCGCGATGGCCGCCCGATGAGCGGAGCGTCAGCGGAGGTGATGGCATGAGCGAGCTTGCGAGCGAATCATCAGCTCAGTGTCTGACTCATGTCGTCGCCGGAGCGTCAGCGGAGGGGGCGGCATGAGCGAGCTTGCGAGCGAATCATCGGCTCAGTTTGAGACTCATGCCGTCGCCGGAGCGTCAGCGGAGGCGACGGCATGAGCACAGGGGTGGTGCGGCACAAGGTGGATGCGACCGCGGCGGAGCCCGAGGAGCGGCCCGACCTGATTCTCGTCGTCGACGACGACGAGGACATCGCCAGCTTCGTGGCCTTCAACCTCAAGGTGCACGGTTTCGAGGTGATGCGGGCCCGTGACGGCCAGCACGCCCTCGAGGTGATGGAGACCCGCCGCCCCGATCTCGCGGTGGTCGACTGGATGATGCCGAACATGAACGGCGTCGAGCTGACCCGCCGGCTGCGCGCCGAGCCGCTCACCTCGGCGCTGCCGGTGATCATGCTGACCGCCAAGGGCATGACCGTCGACAAGGTCGTCGGTCTCACCGCCGGCGTGGACGACTACCTGGTCAAGCCGTTCGACACCGCGGAGCTCATCGCCCGGGTCTCCTCGACGCTGCGGCGCAACAAGGAGTTCCGGGAGGTCTCCCCGCTGACCGGCCTGCCGGGCAACGCCCGGGTGCGGCGCGAGATCGTGGACCGGATGAAGACCGGCAAGGACTACGCGGTCGGCTACATCGACATCGACCGCTTCAAGAGCGTCAACGACGTGTACGGCTTCGACCGCGGCGACGAGTTCATCACGGCCCTGGCCGGCAGCTTGCACCGGGCCGTCGCCGGCTCCGGGCGCCCGCCGGTCTTCCTCGGCCACATCGGCGGCGACGACTTCGTCTTCATCTGCACGCCCGAGCAGGTCCTGCCGCTGACCAAGCGGACCGTCAACGACTTCGAGACCGTCGCCGACCAGCTCTACGACCCCGAGGACGCCCGGCGCGGCTACATCGAGGTGCCCGACCGGCGCGGCAACAAGCAGCGCGCGGCCCTGGTCACCCTCTCGATCGGCGTCGCGCAGGCCACGGCCGAGGGCCGCCGGTTCGAGGACGCCCGGGAGGTGGTCGCGGTGGCGTCCGAGATGAAGAAGGTGGCCAAGAGCCAGCCGGGTTCGTACGTGGCGATCGACCGGCGTCGCGCGGACTCCGAGGATCCGGAGGACCCGTCGGCGGCGGGAATGGGTTTGTGACCTGGGTCGCCCAGTGGGTGGCAACCCGGGATTCACGTGTAAGACTCATGGGTGACCCACCACGCGCTGGCGGGACTCGGTGAAATTCCGAACCGGCGGTAATGCCCTGCTCCGGCAGGGCTGAGCCCGCGACCCGGACGTCGATACCAAGACGGACGGTGGATCTGGTGAGACTCCAGAGCCGACGGTTGATCGGACGGCCCCTTTCGGGACCGATCGGTCAGACAGTCCGGATGGGAGACAGCGCGCGGAGCAGGATGAGGGGCCCGTTGCGGCGTGCTCTCATCGGGGCGGCGCGAAGCGTCCCCTCATGTCCTGTTTCCGTCGTATCCTCCCTCTCTTCAGCGCGTGACCGCACCGCGCATGGAGAGGGACGCAGATGGTCACCGACGACGAGGCGATGGGCCGCGCGATCGCCCTCGCCGCCCGGGGCCTCGGCACGACCAGCCCCAACCCGGTCGTCGGCTGCCTGTTGCTCAGCGCGGACGGCGAGGTCGTCGGCGAGGGCTTCCACGCGTACGTCGGCGGGCCGCACGCCGAGATAGTCGCCCTGGCGCAGGCCGGCGAGCGGGCCCGCGGCGGCACCGCGATCGTCACCCTGGAGCCCTGCAACCACACCGGCCGTACCGGGCCCTGCGCCCAGGCGCTGATCAACGCGGGGATCACCCGGGTGGTCATCGCCGTCGACGACCCGACGCCGGTCGCGGCCGGCGGCGCGGCAACGCTGCGCGCCTCCGGGGTCCGGGTCGAGACCGGGGTACGCCGCCAGGAGGCCGAGGACGGCAACGTCGCGTGGCTGACCGCCGTGCGCCGCGGCCGCCCGTACGTGACCTGGAAGTACGCGGCGACCCTCGACGGGCGCTCCGCGGCGGCCGACGGCACCAGCCAGTGGATCACCTCCCCGACGTCGCGCAGCGACGTGCACCGGCTGCGCAGCACCGTCGACGCGATCGTCGCCGGCGTCGGCACGGTCATCGCCGACGACCCCCAGCTGACGGTCCGCGACCTGCGCGACGGCAGCCTGGCGATCAAGCAGCCGTGGCGGGTCGTCGTGGACTCCTCCGGGCGTACCCCGGCGGGGGCCCGGGTCCGCGACCAGGCCGCACCGACCTGGATCGCGACGGCGTCCGAGGTCGGCGCCGGCCCGGACGGCCGGGTCGACCTCGACGCCCTGCTCAACGAGCTGTACCTGCGCGGCGTGCGCGCCGTGCTGCTGGAGGGCGGCCCGACCCTGGCGGGCGGCTTCCTCGCGGGCGGGCTGGTCGACAAGATCGTCGGCTACATCGCGCCGAAGCTGCTCGGCGCGGGCCAGCCGTCGCTGGTCGGGGCGGGCGTCACCACCATCGCCGAGGCGCTGGAACTGGACCTCACCGACATCACGCAGATCGGTCCCGACCTGCGATTCACGGCGTCGCTCCGGCAGAAGCCGTCCGACCTCCCCACCCACCACCCGAAAACGGATTGGAAGGACTCCTGATGTTCACCGGCATCGTCGAGGAACTGGGTGAGGTCGTCTACCTCACCGACGCGGGTGGCGACTCGGCGGTCATCGCCGTACGCGGGCCCGTCGTCACGTCCGACGCCCGGCACGGCGACTCGATCTCGGTCAACGGCGTCTGCCTGACCGTCATCGACAACGTCGACGGCGTCTTCACCGCCGACGTGATGGGGGAGAGCCTGCGGCGTTCCTCGCTCGGCGTGCTCAAGGCGGGCGGCCAGGTCAACCTGGAACGCGCCGCGACCGTTGGCAGCCGGCTCGGCGGGCATCTCGTGCAGGGCCACGTCGACGGCGTCGGCACGGTCATCGCCCGCGAGCCCGCCGACGAGTGGGAGGTGCTGCGTTTCTCGCTGCCGCCCGAGCTGGCCCGCTACGTGGTGGAGAAGGGCTCGATCACCGTGGACGGCGTCTCGCTGACCGTCATGGAGGTCACCGCCGACACGTTCAGCGTCGGGCTCATCCCGACCACGCTCAAGCTCACCGTCCTCGGTGCCAAGTCCGTCGGCGACCCCGTGAACCTCGAGGTCGACGTGATCGCCAAGTACGTCGAGAAGATGCTGGGAGATCGTCATGTTGGCTGACATCGAACGGGCCATCGCGGACATCGCCGCGGGTCGCGCGGTGATCGTGGTGGACGACGAGGACCGCGAGAACGAGGGCGACCTGATCTTCGCGGCCGAGCACGCCACGGCCGAGTTGCTGGCGTTCATGGTCCGGTACACCTCCGGCTACATCTGCGTGCCGATGACCGAGGACGAGGCCGACCGGCTCGACCTGCCGCCGATGTTCCACACCAACCAGGACCGGCGCGGCACCGCGTACGCGGTGACGGTCGACGCCCGCGAGGGGGTCAGCACCGGCATCTCGGCCGCCGACCGGGCGCACACGATCCGGCTGCTGGCCTCGGCCGACACCAAGCCGACCGATCTGTCGCGACCGGGACACGTCGTGCCGCTGCGGGCCAAGGCCGGCGGGGTGCTGCGCCGCCCCGGCCACACCGAGGCCGCGATCGACCTGTCGGTGCTCGCCGGCCTGCGCCCGGCCGGCGTGCTGTGCGAGATGGTCAACGACGACGGCACCATGATGCGGATGCCCGACCTGGAGAAGTTCGCCGTCGAGCACGATCTGGCGCTGATCAGCATCGCCGACCTCATCGCGTACCGGCGGAGCCACGAGCGGCAGGTCGAGCGGGTCGTCGAGACCCGGCTGCCGACGGAGCACGGCGACTTCGTCGCGTTCGGCTACCGCGGCGACGTGGACGGGGCCGAGCACGTCGCCCTGGTCTTCGGCGATCTCGGCGACGGCGAGGACGTGCTGGTCCGGGTCCACTCGGAGTGCCTGACCGGCGATGTCTTCGGTTCGGTGCGCTGCGACTGCGGGCCGCAGCTGGACGCCGCCCTGGAGCGGGTGGCCGAGGCGGGGCGCGGTGTCGTGCTCTACATGCGCGGGCACGAGGGGCGCGGCATCGGCCTGCTGCACAAGCTGCAGGCGTACCAGTTGCAGGACCGCGGCCTGGACACCGTGGACGCGAACCTGGAGCTCGGCCTGCCCGCCGACGCCCGCGACTACGGCACCGGCGCGCAGATCCTCTACGAGCTGGGCGTGCGCTCGATGCGGCTGCTCACCAACAACCCGGCGAAGCGGGCCGGGCTGGAGGGCTACGGCCTGACCATCACCGGGCGCGAGGCGCTGCCGGTGCGCCTGCACCCGGAGAACGTGCGCTACCTGCGGACGAAGCGGGACCGGATGGGCCACCTGTTCGAGGCTCTGGGCTGATTCCCCGGCGCCGCGACGGCGACCGGGCGCAAAATTAGGCAAAAGGGGGCAAAAATGGCCGGTTTCGGGGATCCGCACATGAACACCGTCGACGCCGCCGGGGTCAAACTCGGCATCGTGGGCTCGCGCTGGCACTCCGACCTGGTCGACCACATGGTCGAGCGGGCGCAGGCGGCCGCCAAGGCATGCGGCGTCGACGAGGTGATCGTGGCGCGGGTGGCCGGCTCGGTGGAGCTGCCCGTCGTGGCGCAGGCGCTGGCCAAGCGCTGCGACGCGGTCGTCGCGCTCGGCGTGGTCATCCGCGGTGAGACCCCGCACTTCGACTACGTCAACGACGCCGTGACCAGCGGGCTGACCCGGGTCGCGCTGGACGAGCAGACCCCGGTCGCGCACGGCGTGCTGACCGTGGAGAGCCTGGGCCAGGCGAAGGACCGGGCGGGCCTGGAGGACTCGATCGAGGACAAGGGCTGGCAGGCCACGGTCGCCGTTCTCGACGCGGTCATCGCGATCCGGGACCTCGGCAAGTAGGGGCGCCGGCCGCCCGCCCGCCAGTGCCGGCGGGCGGCCGCCGGTGGGGTCGGCACTGCGGGTGATGGCGATCTGCGGGTGTTGATGCTTATGTGTGACGCGGACACGCGGTCCCGTTCACCAGCAGCCCCGGAGGAACGCCATGGCAGTGATCACGACCGGCAGCCGGTGGCGGGCCGGCGTCGCCACGCTGGTCGCGGCGTGCGTCCTCGCGGGCTGTGACGGCGGCGGTGCCGACGGCGCGCCCGTCGTCGTCGCCACGAGCACCGCGCCCAGCACGCCGTCCGCGGCACCGGACCTCGGCGCCGGCGAGGAGATCGCCCGGGGCATCGACGTGCCGTGGGGGCTGGCCTTCCTGCCGGGCGGCGACGCCCTGGTCGCCGAGCGGAACACCGGCCGGGTGCTGCGGCTGACGCCCGGCGGCGGCGCGGCCCGCGAGGTGTACCGGGTGCCGGGCGTCGTGGCCCGCGGGGAGAGCGGCCTGCTGGGTCTCGCCGTCTCACCGGCCTTCGCCGACGACGACCTCGTCTACGCCTACCTCACCGCCGCGCGGGACAACCGCATCGTCCGGTTCCACCTCGGCGGCGGACCGCCCGAGGTGGTCTTCGACGGCATCGCCAAGGCCCGGTTCCACAACGGAGGCCGGATCGCGTTCGGGCCCGACGGCATGCTCTACGCCGGCACCGGCGACGCCGGGGAGACCTCCCGGGCACCGGACCCGGCGAGCCCCAACGGCAAGATCCTGCGCCTGACGCCCGACGGCGCGCCGGCACCGGGCAACCCGGCGGCGGACTCGCCGGTGTACAGCCTCGGCCACCGCAACGTGCAGGGCCTGGCCTGGGACTCCGCGGGACGGCTGTTCGCCACCGAGTTCGGGCAGAGCACCCTCGACGAGGTGAACCTGATCCGGCCCGGGCGCGACTACGGCTGGCCGGAGGTCGAAGGGGGCGGTGACACCGACGGCGGGCGCTACACCAACCCGCTGGTCACCTGGTCCGTTCGCGACGCCTCGCCGTCCGGGATGGCGATCGCCGGCGACACCGCCTACGTGGCCGCCCTGCGGGGGCAGCGGCTGTGGACCATACCGCTCGACGGCGACACCGTCGGCGAGCCGTCCGCGGTGTTCAGGCAGCGCTACGGCCGGCTCCGGACCGTCGAGATCGCCCCGGACGGTGCGCTCTGGCTGACCACCTCGAACACCGACGGCCGCGGCGACGTGCGCGACGGCGACGACCGCGTCCTACGCTTCCCGGCGGGCTGAGCCGGCCCGTCAGAGCCGGCCGGCCTCGATGATCCGGGCGAGGAACTGCCGGGTCCGCGGCTGCGACGGGTCGCCGAGCACCCGGTCGGGCGGGCCGGCCTCGAGGACCCGGCCGCCGTCGAGGAAGACCACCTGATCGGCGACCTGCCGGGCGAAGCCCATCTCGTGGGTGGCGAGCACCATCGTCATGCCGTCGTCCTTGAGACCGCGGATCATCGTCAGCACCTCGCCGACCAGTTCCGGGTCGAGCGCCGAGGTGACCTCGTCCAGCAGCAGCAGCCGCGGGCTGTTGACCAGCGCCCGGACGATCGCGACCCGCTGCTGCTGGCCGCCGGAGAGCCGGTCGGGATAGCTGTCCGCCTTGTCGGCCAGCCCGACCCGGCCCAGCCACTCCATGGCCTGGTCCCTGACCTCGGCGGCGGCCCGCCGGTGCACCCGGGCGGGCGCCAGTGTGATGTTGCGCAGCACGGTCATGTGCGGGAACAGGTTGTACGACTGGAACACCATGCCGATGCGCCGGCGGACCAGGTCCGGGTCGACCCGCGGGTCGGTGATGTCCTCGCCGTCGAGCCGGATGACGCCGTCGTCGATCTCGGTGAGCAGGTTGATGCAGCGCAGCAGCGTCGACTTGCCGGAGCCGGAGGCGCCGATCAGCGCGACGACCCGGTGCTCGTCGACCTCCAGCGACAGGTCGTCGAGCACGACGCCGGCGCCGAAGGTCTTGCGAACGTTCTCGCAGGACAGCAGCATCAGACCCCCGCGGACTGGCGGCGGGCCGCGCGCAGCGTGACCCAGTCGGTGACGGAGATCAGCGGCAGCGCGAGCAGCACGAAGAGCACCCCCGCCACGACGTAGGGCGTGAAGTTGGCGTCCTGCGCGACGCCGATCTGGGCGGCGCGCACGGCATCGATCGGGCCGGCGAGCGACACCAGCCCGACGTCCTTCTGCAGCGCCACCGTGTCGTTGAGCAGCGGCGGCGCGACCCGGCGGATCGCCTGCGGCAGCACCACGTGGCGCATCGTCTGCCGGTACGTCAGCCCCAGCGACCGCGCCGCGGCGAGCTGGCTCGGGTGCACCGACTCGATGCCGGCCCGGAAGACCTCGGCCAGGTACGCCCCGTACGTGATGATCAGCGCGGCCCCGCCCAGCACCAGCACGCCCGGGGTGCCCTGCAGCCGCAGGCCGGGCACGCCGAAGGCCGCCAGGTAGATCACGATGATCAACGGCAGGCCGCGGAACGCGTAGGTGTAGCCCGTCGCCAGCGCCCGTACCGGGAAGAAGACCGGACCGCGCAGGGTGCGCAGCGTCGCGATCAGCAGGCCGAGGGCCAGGGCCAGGACCGCGCAGACGACCAGCAGCCGCAGGTTGAGCCAGAGACCCTCGAGGATGGCCGGCAGGTACCGCCGGGCCACCTCGGGGTCGAAGAACGACTGCTTGACCCGGTCCCAGCCGGGCGCGCCGGTGACCGCCACCACGAGCAGCACGCCGACGACGCCGGTGGACAGGGCCGAGAGCAGCACGGAGCGGATCGTCTGCCGTCGCCGGTAGGCGATCCGCCCGCGCTGGATCTCGGAGGGCCGGTGTAGCTCGGCGCTCACGAGAGTTCGGGGGCCCCGTCCGTGCCGGCCAGCCACTGCTTCTCGAGGACCGCGAGGGTGCCGTCCTGGCGCAGCTGGTCGACGGCCTGGCTGACGCAGCCGGTCAGCGGTGAGTCGAGGTCGAGGACCAGCCCGAACTGCTCCGGTACGCCCACCTGCGGCAACTGGCCGACGATCACGCCGTCCTTCAGCTCGGCCGCGGTCATGTAGAACGCGGTCGGCAGGTCGACCACGATGCCGTCGACCTGGCCGTTCTCCAGGGCCGCCTTGGCGTCGTCGTTGTTGTTGTAGACCAGCGGCTTGGTCTCCGGCTTGATCAGCTCGTTGATCGCCTGGTAGCTGGTGGTGCCGACCTGCGCGCCGAGCCTGGCGGACCGGAGCTCCACGACGGTCTTCGCCCCGGCGATCTTCGAGCCCGCGTTCGTGATCACCGTCTGGCGCACGAGGTAGTACGGCGAGGAGAAGTCGACGGCCTTGCGCCGCTCGGGCGTGATCGAGAACTGGTTGATGTCGAAGTCGAACGCCTTCGGGCCCGGCGCGATGGCGTTGTTGAACGTCACCTGGGTCCACACCACGTTCTGCGCCGGGTAGCCGAGGCGCTCGGCGACCTGGTACGCGACCGCGGACTCGAAGCCCTTGCCGTTGCCCGGCTTGTTGCCGGAGAACCACGGCTCGTACGCCGGGTTGTCGGTGCCGATGGTTAGCTTGCCGGCGGCCCGCGTGTCGAGCGCACCGGCCGGGCAGGCGGAGCCGGACGGTGAGGCGGAGGCGCCGGCCGAGGGTCCCGCCTCGTCGGCGGGCGCGCAGCCCGCGAGTGTGATGAGGAGCACGGCCGCGCCGCCGACGGCGGCGATGGTGAATCTGCTGACCATGCCGGGGAGCTTACCCACGTCCCACCCGTTGGGGTCGTCCGTCGTCATCCCGTGATGAGCTGCCACAATCGTCTCCCGTGAAGACGTTCGAAGAGTTGTTCGCCGAGTTGCAGGCGAAGGCGGTGCAGCGGACCGAGGGTTCGTCCACCGTGGCGGCGCTGGACCGTGGCGTGCACTTCATCGGGAAGAAGGTCGTCGAGGAGGCGGCCGAGTCCTGGATGGCCGCCGAGCACGAGGGGCCGGAGCGCGCCGCCGAGGAGATCTCCCAGCTGCTCTACCAGGCGCAGGTCCTGATGATCGCCACCGGGCTCGAGCTGAAGGACGTGTACCGACATCTCTGACGTGCTCTCCGCCTCTGTCGAATCCGATCGAAGGAGCACGTCGATGCTGCGCATCGCCATCCCGAACAAAGGCACCCTGTCCGCCCCGGCCGCACAGATGCTGCGCGACGCCGGCTACCGCCAGCGCACCGATCCCAAGGAACTCGTCTGCCGTGACGAGGCCAACAACGTCGAGTTCTTCTACCTGCGGCCGCGGGACATCGCCACGTATGTCGGCTCGGGTGATCTGGATCTCGGCATCACCGGCCGGGACCTGCTCGTCGACTCCGGCGTACCCGCGCGGGAGCTGCTCGACCTGGGCTTCGGCGGCGCCACGTTCCGCTGGGCCGCCCCCGCCGGCTCGCTCGACTCCACCGCGTCGATCGGCGGGCGCCGCATCGCCACCGCCTACCCCGGGGTGGTCGAGCGCTATCTGGACGAGCACGACCTCAAGGCCGAGGTGGTGCGCCTCGACGGCGCCGTCGAGAACGCCGTGCGCCTCGGCGTCGCCGACCTGATCGCCGACGTGGTCGAGACCGGAACCACGCTGCGCCAGGCCGGGCTGATCACCGTCGGCGAGCCGATCATGCGCTCCTCGGCGATCCTGATCGGCCGCGAGACGACGGCGGACTCCGGCGCTTCCGCGCAGCTCATGCGGCGTCTGCAGGGCGTGCTGGTCGCCCGCGGCTACGTGATGCTCGCCTACGACGTGCGGGCCGACCTGCTGGAGAGCGCGACCGCGCTGACCCCGGGCATCGAGTCGCCGACGGTGTCGCCGCTGCACCGCGAGGGCTGGGTCGCCGTGGAGGCCATGGTCCGGCGCGACGACGTGCACCGGATCATGGACGAGCTGTACGACCTCGGCGCGCGGGCGATCCTGGTGACCGACATCTCCAACTGCCGGCTGTGAGGGGCCGTGGCACAGTGGTGGACGTGACTTCGACCGAGGCGACCGTCGTGTTCCGGCCCCGCCGCATCCGCTGGGTGGCCGGCGCGCTGGCGGTCGCCGTGGTCGTGCTCTTCACCGTGCTCAGCTTCGGCCTGCACGGGTCGACCGGCGACAACATGGGCGAGTTCCAGCGCGGCGACCAGAGCGCGATGATCGGGCTCGGCGTGCTGATCGGGCTCGGCATCCTCGCCTTCACCCGGCCGCGGGTGATCGCGGACGCCGCGGGCGTCAAGGTGCGCAACGTGATCGGCGGCTACGAGCTGCCGTGGTCCGCCGTGCGGGCGGTGCGCTTCGACCGCAACTCGCCGTGGGCGTCGCTCGAGATGCTCGACGACGATACGGTACCGGTCCATGCGCTGCAGGCCGCCGACAAGGAGTACGCGGTGGAGGGCGTTCGCGCACTTCGCGCCCTCCATTCGGCGGCCACCTCCTGAGCTGGTAGACTCGCCTGGTAGTCGACCACGCCTGCGCACGATTTCCCTCGGGAGAGCGGACGCGGGCGCGAAAGAGGAGCCCGCTGGTTCCCACCCAAGTCACTCCTCGAGTGGCTGGGTCCGGTCAACCGCCCCGGGACCGTCCGGGCGTGGTGTGCGTCCTCATGGGCGCCGATGACCGGTCGAGCGGGCCCTGGCATGCGTGCCGGGGCCTTCTGCTTTCCTGTCGCCCTGCAGATGAGGGCGAGCGGGCCGACCGACATTGGCAGTACTTTTCCTGCGGCGAAACCGCGGGGAGAGGCATCCACTAGATCGTTCTGAGGAGGCCCCATCAGCGTCGAACCACGCGTGAACGAGCAGATCCGGGCACGGGAAGTCCGACTGGTCGGCCCTGAGGGTGAGCAGGTGGGCATCGTCCCGCTTGAGCGCGCCCTTCAGCTGGCTGCGGACGTCGACCTGGACCTGGTCGAGGTAGCGCCGATGGCGCGCCCGCCGGTGTGCAAGCTCATGGACTTCGGCAAGTTCAAGTACGAGAGTGCACTCAAGGCGCGCGAAGCCCGGCGCAACCAGCAACAGACCGTCATCAAGGAAATGAAGCTCCGGCCGAAGATCGACCCGCACGACTACGAGACCAAGAAGGGTCACGTGGTCCGGTTCCTCAAGGCGGGCGACAAGGTCAAGGTGACGATCATGTTCCGTGGTCGTGAGCAGAGCCGCCCCGAGCTGGGTTTCCGGCTCCTGCGCAGGCTCAGCGAAGAGATCTCGGAGCTGGGTTTCGTCGAGGCCAGTCCTAAGCAGGACGGCCGAAACATGATCATGGTGCTGGCACCGCACCGCGCCACCAAGGCCGCCGCCGCGGCCGTGATCGCGGCCAACGCGCGCCCGCCGCGCGAGCCGCGCGAGGGTGACGTCGCCGAGGCACCGCCGGCCGCCGAGCCGGTCGACAGCACCGCTGCCACTGCAGAGTAAGTAATTAACGGAAGAGGCGTTCTAAGTGCCGAAGATGAAGAGCCACACCGGCATGGGCAAGCGGGTGAAGGTCACCGGCAAGGGCAAGATCGTCCGGGAGTTGGCCGGTAAGCGCCACCTGCTGGAGGGCAAGTCCTCCCACGTCACGCGCCGGATGACCGGTACGGTCACGGTGGCCAAGGCCGACACCAAGCGAGTCAAGAAGATGCTGGGCCGCTGACGCGCGCGCCACACACGTTCCCCTGTTAGGAGTACCGAAATGGCACGCGTCAAGCGGGCAGTGAACGCCCAGAAGAAGCGCCGTACGCTGCTGGAGACCGCCAGCGGCTACCGCGGGCAGCGCTCGCGCCTGTACCGCAAGGCCAAGGAGCAGGTGCTGCACTCGATGCAGTACGCGTACCGCGACCGCCGTGACCGCAAGGGCGACTTCCGCCAGCTGTGGATCACGCGCATCAACGCGGGCGCGCGGGCCAACGGCCTGACCTACAACCGCCTGATCCAGGGCCTGAAGCTGGCCGGTGTCGAGGTGGACCGCAAGATCCTCGCCGACATGGCCGTCAACGACGCCGCCTCGTTCGCGGCGATCGTCGAGATCGCGCGGACCGCGGTGGCGGCCGAGGGCACCGGCGGCGCCGCCGCACAGGCTGCCTGAGCAACTCGCTTTCGGGGCGTCTTCCGGGTATCCGGGAGGCGCCCCGATGCTGTTCCCTCCCGGAGGACACGTGACCTTCTCGCCCCGTACCCCAAGGGTCGTCGCCGCCCGGCGCCTGCAGCGCCGCCGCGACCGCGACCAGACCGGCCGCTTCCTGGCGGAGGGACCGCAGGCCGTGCGGTCCGCCCTGGCCGCGGGGGTCGTCCTCGAGCTCTTCGGTACGGACGCGGGGCTGTCGCGGCACGCCGACCTGGCGGCGCAGGCGCCCGTCGTGTCCCCCATCGACGAACCCGGCCTCGCGGCGCTGGCCGAGACGGTCCAGCCGCAGGGCCTGGTCGCGGTCTGCGAGCAGATCGACGTGCCGCTGGCCGAGGCGCTGTCCAAAGGGCCGCGCCTGGTCGCGGTGGCCGTCGAGATCCGCGATCCGGGCAACGCCGGCACCGTCCTGCGCACCGCCGACGCGGCCGGAGCGGGCGCGGTGATCTTCGCCGGCGACGCCGTCGACCCCTACAACGGCAAGTGCGTCCGGGCGTCGGCGGGCAGCCTCTTCCACGTGGACGTGGTGCGCGCCCCGCTGCTGGTGGTCGACCAGCTGCGCGACTTCGGCCTGCAGGTCCTCGCCACCACCGGTTCCGGCGACGCGGGCCTCGACGACCTGCTCGACGACGGATCGCTGGCGAAGCCGACCGCCTGGCTCTTCGGCTCCGAGGCGCACGGCCTGCCCGACGAGCTGCTGAAGGCGGCCGACCGGCGGGTCCGGGTGCCGATCTACGGCGGCGCGGAGAGCCTGAACCTCGCGGCCGCCGCGGCGGTCTGCCTGTACGCCTCGGCTCGCGCCCAGCGCTGACGTCCGGCGCAACCGAGTTGCCCGTCGCGTTATGCTGACGCCATGCGCCGAGTGCTCCCGATGTTTATCCGGCCCGCTGGTCGCGGGCGCCGGGTCTGACACTCCTGCGCGAACTTCCTGACCGGCGGGCGGCGGCCCAGCCGCGCCTCCGTACACTGCCCGATGGCTCATCCGGTGTGAGGGAGTTCGCCCGATCATGTCCTACCGCAACGATCCGTACGATCCGAAGCAGGCCGCCCTGCTCGCCCCCGAGGCTCTCGAGGCCGCCGTCGCCGACGCCGAGCAGGCGTTCGCCGGTGCGCCGGACCTCGACGCGCTCGGCGCGCTGAAGCCTGCACACCTCGGCGACCGGTCCCCGGTTTCGCTGGCCCGGCGCGAGATCGGTTCGCTGCCGCCGCACGCGAAGTCGGAGGCCGGCAAGCGCGTCAACGTGGCCCGGCAGTCCGTGCAGGCGGCGTTCGACGCGCGGCTGGCCGAGCTGGAGCTCGAGCGCGCCGCCCGCGTCCTGGTCGAGGAGCGCGTCGACGTCTCCCTGCCCTGGGACCGGGCACCGCGCGGCGCCCGGCACCCGCTGACGACGCTGATGGAGCACATGGCCGACCTGTTCGTCGGCATGGGCTACGACGTCGTCGAGAGCCCCGAGCTCGAGCTCGACTGGGTCAACTTCGACGCGCTCAACATCGGCCCGGACCACCCGGCGCGCGGGCTCATCGACACGTTCTACGTCGACCTCCCCGGCCTGGTGATGCGCACGCACACGTCGCCCGGCCAGGTGCGGACGATGCTGGACCGGCAGCCGCCGATCCGGGTGGTGTGCCCGGGCCGCGTCTACCGCACCGACGACCTGGACGCCACGCACAGCCCGGTGTTCCACCAGATCGAGGGCCTCGTCGTCGACGAGGGCATCACGATGGCGCACCTCAAGGGCACCCTCGACCACTTCGCCCGGGCGATGTTCGGCCCGGACGCCCGGACCCGGTGGCGGCCGAACCACTTCCCGTTCACCGAGCCGTCGGCCGAGTTCGACGTGTGGTTCGCGCAGCACCGCGACGGACCGCGCTGGGTCGAGTGGGGCGGCTGCGGCATGGTCAACCCGCGGGTGCTCACGGCCAGCGGGGTCGACCCGGAGCGCTACTCGGCGTTCGCGTTCGGGATGGGCGTCGAGCGCACGCTGATGTTCCGCAACGGCGTGAGCGACATGCGCGACATGGTGGAGGGTGACGTCCGGTTCACCCGCAACTTCGGGATGGCGGTCTGACATGAAGCTGTCTCTGTCCTGGCTCCGCGAGTACGTGGAGCTGCCGGCGGTGCTCTCCGCCGACGAGCTCGAGCGCAAGCTGGTCGACATCGGCATCGAGGTCGAGTCGATCGTCGACCAGGCCGCCACGGTCAAGGGCGACCTGGTCGTCGGCCGGGTGCTCGAGATCGAGGAGCTGACCGGTTTCAAGAAGCCGATCCGCTTCACCCGGGTGGACGTCGGCGCCGCCGCGCCACAGGAGATCGTCTGCGGCGCGAGCAACTTCGAGGTCGGCGACCTGGTCGTGGTGATCCTGCCGGGCGGCGAGCTGCCCGGCGGCTTCAAGATCGGTGCGCGCAAGACCTACGGGCGCAACTCCAACGGCATGATCTGCTCGGCCGCGGAGCTCGGGCTCAGCGGCGACCACTCCGGCATCATCGTGCTGCCGCCGGACTCGGCGCCGACCGGCGTCGACGCCCGCCCGCTGGTCGGGCTGGACGACGTGGTCCTCGACCTCGAGATCACCCCCGACCGCGGGTACGAGATGAGCATCCGGGGCGTGGCGCGCGAGCTGTCGCACGCGTACGAGTCGGCGTACACGGATCCGGGCATCGGCGACGCGCCCGGCGCGACGCCGGAGCCGGCGTACCCGCTGCGGATCGACGACACGGTCGGCTGCGACCGCTACGCGGCCCGCATCGTGCGCGGCATCGACCCGTCCGCGCCGTCGCCGGAGTGGATGCAGCGCCGGCTGATCACCGCCGGGGTGCGCACGATCTCCCTGGCCGTCGACATCACCAACTACGTGATGCTCGAGCTCGGCCAGCCGATGCACGTCTTCGACCTGAACCTCGTGCGGGGCGGTCTGGTCGTGCGCCGCGCCCGCATGGGGGAGAAGCTGACCACCCTGGACGGTGTCGCGCGCGTGCTCGACGCCGAGGACATGGTGATCTGCGACGACTCGGGGCCGATCTGCCTCGCCGCGGTCATGGGCGGCGAGACCAGCGAGGTCCAGCCGGACACGGTGGACGTGCTGCTGGAGGCCGCGCACTGGGACCCGGTGATGGTGGGCCGCACCGCCCGCCGGCACAAGCTGTTCAGCGAGGCGGCGAAGCGCTGGGAGCGCGGCGTCGACCCGCACCTGCCGCTGGTGGCCCTGCAGCGCGCGGTCGAGCTGCTCACCGCGCACGCCGGCGGCACCGTCGACGAGCGGGTGCTCGACCAGGACTACGTCGTCCCGCCCGCCGCGGTGATGCTCGACAGCACGCTTCCCGCCCGGCGCATCGGCGTCGGGTACTCGGCCGAGCAGGTGACCACGCTGCTCAGCCTGATCGGCTGCACGGTGCGCGGCACCGAGCCGCTCGAGGTGACGCCGCCGACCTGGCGGCCGGACCTGGTCCGCCCCATCGACCTGGTCGAGGAGGTGGCCCGGCTCGGCGGCTTCGACGTGATCCCGAGCGTCCTGCCGCCGACCCGCGGCGGCGGCGTCCTGACGCCGACCCAGCGCCGCCGGCGCATGGTCGGGCGGGCGATGGCCGAGAACGGCTACGTCGAGGTGCTGTCGTACCCGTTCATCTCGACCGGCGCGGCCGACCTCCTCGGGCTCGCCGCGGACGACCCGCGGCGCAGCGCGGTGCGGCTGACCAACCCGATCTCCGACCAGGAGCCGCTGCTGCGCACGTCGCTGCTCACGCCGCTACTCGGCACCCTCAAGCGCAACCTGGGCCGCGGCGAGCGCGACCTGGCGCTCTACGAGACCGGCACGGTCTTCCTGCCGCACCTGACGGCCACCGCGCCGCCGGTGCTCGGGGTGGACCACGGCCCGTCCGATGAGGACTGGGCGGCGGCGAACGCGATCGTCCCCGAGCAGCCGTGGCACCTGGCGGCGGTACTGACCGGGGAGGTGGCGCCGGCCGGCTGGTGGGGAAAGGGACGCCCGGCGACCTGGTCGGACGCGATCGAGGCCGCGCGCATCGCGATCTCCGCGGCCGGCCTGACCGACGACCGGGTCACGGTACGGGCGGCGGAGAACCCGCCGTGGCACCCGGGCCGGTGCGCGGCGATCGCGGTCGACGGCACCGTGGTCGGGTACGCGGGTGAGCTGCACCCGGGCGTGCTCGCGGCGCTGGAGTTGCCGAAGCGCACCTGCGCGATGGAGCTCGACCTGGACGCGATCCCGGCCACCCCGGTGACCCAGGCGATCCGGATCTCCACGTTCCCGGCGGCGCTGATCGACGTGGCGCTGGTCGTCGACGCGGCGGTACCGGCGGCCGAGGTCGAGGCGGCGCTGGTCGCCGGCGCGGGCGAACTGCTGGAGTCGGTCCGGCTCTTCGACGTGTACGCCTCGGAGCAGGTGGGCGCGGGTCTGAAGAGCCTGGCGTACAAGCTGACGTTCCGCGCGCTGGACCGGACGCTGACGGTCGAGGAGGCCGTCGCGGCCCGGGACGCGGCGGTGGCGCTGGCGTCGTCGCGCGTGGGAGCCACCCTCCGCGGCGCCTGATCAGCTCGACGGCGGCCGGGTCCCTTCACGGGGACCCGGCCGTCTTTTGAGCGCCGGGGCGGGCGGGGTGCGCCTATGGCGCGTCGGTAGCGCCTGAAACGTCCGGTCTGGTGCGGTCGGCACGGCGGACCCGCCACAGCAGCAGGCCGCATACGAGGCCCGATGCCGCCGCCAGCGCGACCAGCCGGTCGGGATACGTCAGCACGGGCGCGACCAACATCATGAACAGTGGCAGATCCCCCAGCTGCAGCACGGCGAAGGCGGCCGTGCACGCCGCCAGCAGCGCGGCGGCCCGGGACCGGACCGCCGGGTCGACGGCGACGAGGATCATCACGATCAAGGCGGCCAGCGCCACGTACGTGACGCCGTAAATCGTCCGGATCGCGTCCGTCGAGATCGCTGCGGTCGGATAGAAGCCGGGGTCGACGAGGTATTCGACCGACGTCGGGTCGGGCGCGGCGAAGTACTCGGTGAAGAGCGGAAACAACGCCGAGGACGCCGCGGTCACCGCCGCAACGGCCGACAACAGCCGACGGCCGGCAGGCCCGAGTCGATGGGCCGCGGCAGCGAGCGGGCCGGAAACGCTCAACAGCAGCGCGACCGCGGCGGCCATCAGCGGCCACCACTGGGCGCCGGCAGGTGCGCTGTCATCCAGATCGGTGTCGGCGCCTCGAGCGACGATGAACTCGAACACCACGGCGGCCCATACGACCGGCACCGCAAGGATCCGCCGCCGCGACGTGACGGCGGCGCCGACCGCCATCCAGACCACGGCGCGCAGCCACACCGATCCCGCGACGGCGAACGGCGAATCGGGGGCGCGCAGCGCGAACACCGCCTGGTCGATGATCGGGCGCAGCGTGCCGGCGGCGAGGACGGTGGTGCCGACCAGCGCGACGACGGCGGCCGCCGCGCGCCACCGCGCGGTCCCCTCGGCCGAAGCCGCCATGACAATGCCTCCCAGCTGCGAAAACGAGTCGCCACGTTAGCACCGGGTCGCACCGGCGCAACGTCTGCTTCCGGGCGGTCGGGGCCGCGTGCGCGGCCGAAAGGCGGCCCGCCCGCGCTGTTACGCCCGGTCGGCCCGGTCGTGCGGATGATCTTTCGCGGGGTCGTCGGCTGGCAGGATCTCGGCCATGACACGGGAGGAGTTCTGGGCGCTGATCGGCAGCCGGAGCGGCGACGACGACTTCGCCGCCCTGACGGACGAGCTCGCCACCCGTGACGCCGCGACGATCATCGCCTTCGAGGATCGGCTTAGTGAGGTCCTGCACGCGCTCGACACGCCCGCGCACGCCAAGGCCGCCCGGGTGCACAGCGACTGGTTCCTCTACGTGCGCTGCGCCGCCGTCGCGGCCGGCCGGGAGACCTACGAGGCGATCCTGGCGCGGCCCGCCGAACTGCGCCGTTTCCGGCGGCGGGAGGCCGAACTCCTGCTTGCGGTGGCGTCCTCGGCGTATGAGCGCGGCACCGGACGGCTCTGGGAACACGAGACGGCGCTCAGCTACGAGTCCGGCACCAATCCGGCATGGGGCGAGCCCCCGTCACCTCCGCGGCCGGCACCCGCCGCCGACGGCGCCCGGCCGGACGACTGGCTGCATCTGCCCGGGCCGGACGACTGGCTTCAGCTGATCGCGGTCACCCTGCCGGGCAACGACTACGCGCACGACGTCGAGCTCATCGCCTACGCGGTCGGCCGGGATCCCGCCTGGCGGGCCTGGTGGGCGGAGTCGGGGATTCCCGGGTGCGAGCTCTTCCTCGGCGATCCCCGCGTCGTCGGTGAGTCCGTGGTCCTGGTTGGTACCGGCCGGGTCGAGGCGCGCGGGTACGCCTCGTACGGCGAGCTCCCGGAGGCGATCGCGGACGTCACCGCGCTCTTCGCCGTGGTCCGGGCCCGGCTGGGCCTGTCCGAGCCGCCGCCGATGCCGGATCTGCCCGACGACCTGCCGCCGGGATACCGCCCCGCCGTCGGGGACCTGCCGAAGATGGGCCTGCTGCAGGTTCTGCTGGGCCTCTGGCGAATGCGCAGGAACCGCCGCCAGGAGACGATGCCGCCCCGCTGATCCCGGCGGGGTCCAGGATGGGTGTCATGGACCGGATCGTCGCTGAGGTGCTGGCCGCCGCCGGGCGTGGGGACACCGCCGCGCTGAAGGTGCTGCTGCACCCCTACCTGCACTGGCACGAGCCGCGCCTGGACCTGCGTGGCCGCAACAAGGTGCTGGCGCGGCTGGCGGCCGCGCCCGCGCCGGGCCCGCCGGCCTCCTACGAGCTGCGGGACGGGCAGATCTACCGCTGGAACGGCTGAGCCGCCGCCTCAGCTCGACGGCCGCGGCGCCGCCACCGGGCTGCGGTGGCCGCTGCGGTCCAGCGCGCGTACGCCGAAGAAGACGTTGTCCTTCGACAGGTCGATCGTCACCGTGGTCACGTTCCCGACCGCCATCGCGTTCGTCCAGTCCGGGGCGGTCGTCTCGCGCCAGACCACCTCGTAGCCGGCCAGGTCCGCCGCCGTGCCCGGCTGCCAGCGCAGCGTCGTCGCGTTGGTCAGCTGGGTCGTGTCGATCACCACGCCGGTCGGTGTGCCCGGCGCCTGTGCCAGCGACCACAGCACCGCCCCGTTCACCCGGGCCACCCGAGCGATGTAGGCGAAGTCGCAGTATTCGACCAGGTCTCCGTACTGGATGCCGTTCTCGACGCGGACGTCCTGGTGCTCGTGGGCGAAGTTCTCCCGCGGCTCGGTGAAGCGGGCCGCGGGGTAGCCGCGGAGCAGGAACGAGATGTGGTCGCTGCCGCGCAGGTAGCGGTCGCGCCGCCAGACCACGCGGACCTTCATCCCGGTCTGCGGATTCTCCGCGACGTCCCGGACGAAGCGGCCCAGCTGCCGCGACGGGCCGTCGTTCTCGCCGCCGACGGACCTGCGGACGTTCGCCTCCGCGGCCGTCTCCGCGGTGGGCACGCCCTCGACGAACAGCCGCACGGTACGCGGGTCCGCGGCCGTGCCGTCGTGCGCGTCGCCGGTGCCGACGATGTCGTTGCTGAACATGGCCTGCACGTCGGCGCCCGCGTCGCGGAACTGCTGGGCCAGGTGGTCGGAGCCGTACAGGCCTTGCTCCTCGCCCGCGACGGCGGCGAAGACGATGGTCGCCTCGGTGTGCCGGGTGGCCATCACGCGGGCCAGTTCCATGATGACCGCCACGCCGGAGGCGTCGTCGTCGGCGCCCGGTGCGTCGCTGGTGGCGTCCATGACGTCGGTGGCGCGCGAGTCGTAGTGGCCGGTCACCACGTACACCCGGCCGGGTTCGGCGTCGCCGCGCAGCGTGGCGACGACGTTGGTGATCCGGGTCGGCACGGGGATGCGCGGCGCCGGCGGCTGGACGAAGGACTGCAGCTCGACGGTCATCCGCCCGCCCGACTCGGCGGCGTACGCGCTGAGCCGCTCGAAGATCCAGTCCCGCGCCGCGCCGATGCCCCGCACGGGGTTGTCCTGTGCGGAGAGGGTGTGCCGGGTGCCGAAGGCGGCGAGCCGGGCGACGGTGGTGCCGATCCGGTGCGGATCGATCTCCCGGAGCATCGCCTTGAGCTCCCGGTCGGGCGCCTGCCGGCGCGGGCCGCGGCCGGCGGCGTTGGCGCGGCCGGCGCCGAGCACGGGCGTCGCGGCGGCGGCCGCCGAGGCCGACAGGAACGCGCGCCGCGAGGACGTGGGCCTTTCGCGCTGATCTGTCATACCCGCATGCTTGTCCACAAGCGAGCACATGTCCATGCCCATCGATGTCGGATCTGGTCGCCGGCCTCTCCGGCGGTGCCGGGCGGCCGGCCGCGCGGGCCCGTGGTCGACGGGCCCGCGCGGCGCGGATCAGCCGCCGTTGACCGGGCGGAACGGCTTGGGCAGCGAGCGCGGCGCCGCCGAACGGGTCGCCGGCGCGGGCGTCGCCGGCAGGTTGTCCATCAGGGTCCGGCCGATCCTGGCGTGCGCCTGCACCGCCGGGTGGGTCGCGCCGTAGTTCTCGGGCTCGCCCAGGCCCTCGGCGAACATCGCGTACGTCAGCAGCGGCACGCCCGTCTCGTCGAACATGATGCCGGCCTCGTGCCGCGACTCGCCGAGGCTGTTGAAGTCGGCGCCGTACTTCGTCGCGACCCGCTCGCGCTCGCGCGACGACATCACCCGGCGGACGCCGTCGTGGTAGCCGTTGAGCCATCGCGTGATGCTCAGCAGGAAGTCGCAGGAGGCCGGCGCGAGCAGCGTCCTGGTCGCCAGCCGCCAGAGCAGGTCGTGCATCTCCCGTGGGGTGGTCGTGCCGAGGAAGAACCGGTTCGGGTTGGCCACCGGCTCGACCCGGGTGTGCACGAAGCCCTTGGCCGCGAGGATCTCGTTGATCTCCAGGGCCGGCACGACGCGGCCGCACATGCGCACGGCGGTGTTGTCCGAGACCAGCAGCATCGCGGTGAGGAAGTTGGCGACCGTGATCTCGTCACCCCACACCCGGTGCAGGTGGTAGATGCCCGAGCCGCCGAGGATGATGCTCGCCGGCAGGTCCAGCTTGGTGCCCAGGGTCAGTTCGCCCCGGTCGATCTTGTCCATGACCGCGGTGGCCACGGCGAGCTTCTGCACGCTGTAGCCCTGCGTGACGTGATCGGCGTCGTCCTCGACCACCGGCCTTGGCGTGCCCGCCGGGTCGACGGCGGCGATGTGGGTGTGCCATACGCCGCCCGCCTTGGCCTTCTCCTTGTCGTACACCTTCCGGATGCGCGCCGGCCCGGACCGCGCCGCCTCGGCGGGCGAGCTCATGCCGACGCCCGCGATCGTGGCCGCGGCGGCGCCCAGGCCCAGCGCCGTTCGGCGGGACACACTTGTTGACATCGTTCTCCCTCAGTGGACGGACGGGTGGCCACGCGGCAAGGTACAACACGTCCGCTCATGATCGGAGATAGCGCAGCACGGCCAGGACGCGCCGGTGGTCGGTGCGCGCCTGCGGCAGGTCCAGCTTGGTGAAGATGGCCGTCACGTGTTTCTCGACGCTGCGCTCGACCACGTGCAGCGCGTCGGCGATCGCCACGTTCGAGCGTCCCTCGGCGAGCAGGCCGAGGATCTCCCGCTCCCGCTCGGTGAGCCGGGCCAGCCCGGCGTCGACGGCCGGGCCGGCGAGAAGCTGCCGGACCACCTCCGGGTCGAGGGCCGTGCCGCCGGCGGCGACCCGCCGCAGCGCGCCGACGAACTCGTCCGTGCTCACGATCCGGTCCTTGAGCAGGTAGCCGACGCCGCCGACGCGCTCGGAGAGCAGCTGCCGCGCGTAGCTGGTCTCCACCCACTGCGAGAAGACCAGGACACCGACCTGCGGGTACGCCGACCTGATCGTCAGCGCCGCACGCAGCCCCTCGTCGGTGTGCGTCGGCGGCATCCGGACGTCGACGACGGCGGCGTCGGGCGGATCGGCGGCGACCGCGGCGAGCAGCGCGGAAGCGTCGGCGACCGCGCCGGCGACCTCGATGTCGTGCTCGCCGAGCAGCAGCGCGATGCCGTCGCGCAGCAGGGGGTTGTCCTCGGCGATCACCACGCGCATGTCAGGTCTCCACGGGAAGGGTCATGGTCACGGTAGTCGGGCCTCCCGGTGGCGAGTCGACGGTCAGCGAGCCGTCCAGCGCGGACGCCCGGCGCGCGAGGCCCGCGAGCCCCGTGCCGGGGGAGTGCAGGGTCGCGCCGCCGCGCCCGTCGTCGGTGACCGTGAGCCGCAGCCGCCCGTCGACCGTGTGCAGGCCGACGCGCACCCGGCTCGCGCCCGCGTGCCGCGCCGCGTTGGTGAGCAGCTCGGCCACCGCGAAGTACAGCGCGGAGGCGGTCGCGTCCGGCGGCCGCGCGTCCGGCGAGACGGTGACCTCGGCGGGGACGGCGCTGCGGGCCGCGAGGGTGGTCAGCGCGACGTCGAGGCCGTCGTCGAGCGCGGGCGGGTGCATGCCCCGGACGATGTCGCGCAGCTCGGCGAGCGCCTCGGTGACTGTGCCCCGGGCGTCGGCGGCCATCGTGCGTACGGCCTCGTCGGTGCTGCGGTGCTCGATCCGCGACAGGGTGACGCCGAGCGCGACCAGCCGGGCCTGCGTACCGTCGTGCAGGTCGCGCTCGACGCGGCGCAGCATCGCGGTCGCGTCGGCCTGCAGGGCGGCCCGGCCCGCCTCCAGCTCGGCGATGCGCCGCTGCGACCGGCTCGGGTGCAGCAGCGCCCGGACCAGGAGGGCGTCGGCGGCGACGACCAGCCGCACCCACCAGGGCAGCGCGAGCAGGACCGCGACGGCCTGCAGCGCGATCCACCAGGTGTGCGCCCAGCCGTCGGCGTCGAACGCGCCGAGATCGGCCGGCACCGCGAACCACCACAGTGGATACGTGAGCGCCGCGGGCCCGACGACGAGGGCGATCGCCGCCGGGTACGCCCCGGCGATCGTCAGCGGCCAGCGGGCCAGGCAGTAGCCGAGCGCACGCCAGGCGGCCGGGTCCCGCAGCAGCGCCGTGATCCGCCGCCAGGGCGTGCCGGCCGGCAGCGGCGGCGGGTCGCCCCACCGCCAGCCGAGGAAGTAGCGGGCGTGGCCGCGGAACCAGCGCGGGGTGAGCCGGGCCAGGGCCAGCACCCCGATCAGGATCGGCAGGCCGACGGTCAGCGCCGAGGACACCGCCGCGACGATGCCGATCAGCCCGAGCACGAACGTCGGCGCCGCGACCAGCGCCCCGGTGATCAGGTAGCCGAGCTCGCGCCAGGTGCGCGCGGTCAGCCAGACCCGCAGCACGATCATCCGACCACCTCGATCGGCGGCCGGCGCAGGGCCAGCGCCGTCGGCAGGACGGTGCCGGCCGACACCAGCGCCGCGGTGCCGAGCACGCCCGCGAGCAGCCAGGGCAGGGGCAGCCACGGCACCCAGGTGCCCAGCGCGGTGTGCAGCAGCGGCAGCAGCGTCGTCGTCGCCACGACCGCGGCCACCGCCAGCGCCGTACCCGTCACCACCAGAGCCTCGCAGAAGACCACGGCCAGCGTGCGCCCCCGGGTGCCGCCGGATAGTTGGGTGACCGCCAGGTCGCGGCGCCGGGCCAGCACGAGCGTGACCAGCGTGTTCAGCGCGGCCACCGCCGCGAACGCCGTGTAGACGGCCGTGCCGGAGTACTCCAGCCAGCGGTCCGCGGCCGGGCCCGGCTCGCCGGTGACGTGCACCCTCGTCGTGTACGAGGCGACCTTGACCGCCGCGAACGCCACCGCGAGGGTGAGCGGCACCAGGGCGCCGGACAGCGCCTTCGCGCGGACCCCGACGTTGTCGGCCGCGAGGCGCCCGGCGTCGCCGAGCAGGCGCGCGGCCGGCGCGGCGACCGTGAGCAGCGCCGGGCCGAGGCAGCCGGCGCCGACGCACATCGCCAGCATCACGAAGAGCCCGGCCTGGTCGGCGACCTCCGCCGGGCGGCCGGCGATCGACGCGGACAGCCCGATCCCGCCGCAGACGAGGATCAGGCCCGCCACGGTACGGACGCCGCCGGTCCGCCGCCGGGGCGCCGCGGTCTCGGCCAGCGCGACCGCCGGACGCACCCGGGAGGGCCGTACGGCGGCGACGAGCGCGCCGATCAGCGAGGTGCCGAGGTGACCGCGAGGGCGATCGGCAGCGCCGCGGCGTGGCCGTGGAAGGTGACCGCCGGTGGCGCGATGCCGTGCGAGACCAGGGCGTCGAGCCAGGCCCGGCCGCCGAACGAGCCGGACGGCACCCCGGCCAGGGTTGCGGGCACGGCCACGCACGCGGCCTGCGCGGCGATCGCCCGGCGTACCCGGCCCGGGGTGGCGCCGATGGCCCGGACCAGGGCGATGTCGCGGGCCTGTTGCGCGATCGTGGCGCTCATCGTGACGCCGACGATGATGATCGACAGATAGATCGCGAGCATCAGGAAGATCATCGCCATGTCGGGCAGGCCGCTGCCGGTCACCGCGCGCCGGGCGGCGGGGTCGAGCGGCGCCCGGTCGACCGAGGTCATGATCCCGAGCGCGGCCGTGACCAGCGCGGCCGCCAGGAACTGGGTGGCGGCCGGGCCGAGGAACGACCAAGGGTTGCGGCGCAGGGCCTGCCGGATCACGCCGCCACCGCCGAAACGCCGCGCAGCCGGTCGGCGATCGCCGCGGCGTCCGGGGTCGGGCCGTCGGCGGCGAGGGCGCCGTCGCGCAGCAGGATCAGCCGGTCGCTCCAGGCGGCCGCCGCCGGATCGTGGGTCACCATCACCACCGTCACCCCGTCACGGTCGACCGCGTCGCGGAGCAGGGCGAGTATCCGGCCGCCGGTCGCCGGGTCGAGCGCGCCCGTCGGCTCGTCCGCGAGGATCACCGCGGGCCCGGTCACCAGCGCCCGGGCGATCGCCACCCGCTGGCGCTGCCCGCGGGAGAGCTCACCGACCGGGCGCCGGCCCAGCCCGCCGAGGCCGACGGTCTCCAGCACGTCCTCGATGCGGCGCGGGCGCGGCCCGCCGAGCCGGCCGGGCAGGGCGACGTTCTGCCGCACGCTCAGCTCGGAGAGCAGGTTGTACGACTGGAAGACGAAGCCGAGCCGGTCGCGCCGCAGCCGGGTCAGCGGGCCCTCGCGCATCCGGGTGATGTCGCGCCCGGCCAGCCGCACGGTGCCGGCGGTGGGCCGGTCGAGCCCGGCGGCGCAGTGCAGCAGCGTGCTCTTGCCCGAGCCGGTCGCGCCCATGACGGCGACGAACCGCCCGCCGGGCACGGCCAGCGACACGTCCCGCAGGGCGACGACGCCGCGGGGGAAGCGGCGGGTGACGGCGGTGAGTTCCAGGACGGGTTCCATGCGGTCCAGCCTGGCCGCGGCGGGCGCCGCGGTCAGCCGGGGAGGCCCGCCCGGCCCGGTACGGGCAGCCGCACCTCAGCCGCTCGCGAGGGCCGAGCCGACGCCCGGCTCCAGCGGGCCGAGGAAGACCGGGTCGCGGCCCGAGACCACGTCGGTCAGGGCCTTGACCACCGCGCCGCGCTCGCGGATGACGCACTTGCGCCACGGCTCGGCGTAGATCCGCACGCTGTCGTCGCCGATGCCGCTGGCGTCCACGCCGAGGCGCCGGCACAGCGCCACCGCCCGGTCGATGTGGTAGCTCTGGGTCACCACGATCGCCTCGCCGACCCCGAAGACCTTTTTGGCCCGGGCGCACGAGTCGTAGGTGTCGAAGCCCGCGTGGTCCAGCACCACCCGCTGGCTCGGCACGCCGCGGTCGATCAGCCACCGGAACATTGCGCCGGGCTCGTTGTAGCCCCAGTCCATGTGGTCGCCGGAGACGAGGATCGCCTTGACCTTGCCGGTGACGAGCAGCTGCCGGGCGATCTCCAGCCGGGCGGCGAGGAACGGCGACGGGCTGCCGTCCGGGTAGACCTCGGAGCCGAGCACGAGCGCGACCGGCGCGGCCGGGACGTCCGCCGCGCTGTATACGTGGCCGGAGGCCCCGGCGCGCACCCACAGGTCGCCGGCGGCCATCGCGAGCACCGCCGCGGCCACGCAGAGTGCACCCGCCACCACGATCCGCTTGAACCACGCTCTGATCCTGACCATGTGCGTCACCCTGTCAGCCTGCGTCAACAGCGCGGGTGAATCTCAGCCGACGGTGAAGTCCGGCGGCTGGCCGGTCGCCTCGAGCACCGACAGCCACAGGTCGCCGCCCGGGTCGACCCGGTTGCGGCCGGAGACGGCCAGCGGGATCGGTACGTGCACGAACCGCCCGCGCCAGGTGCCCACCACCAGCTCGGTGCGCCCGGCCATCGCCGCGTGCACCGCGGCCTGCGCGAGCCGCAGGCAGTACCCGCTGTCGTACGGGTTGGCGGGCACGCTGCGGATCGCGTAGCTCGGGTCGATGTACTTGAGGTTGACCTCCCGCGCGGCCGCCGCGAAGTCGTCTAGGATGCGGTCGCGCAGGTACAGCCCGAAGTCGCCCAGCTTGCGGTTGCCGGAGGCGTCGAGGCGCGGCGGCGCGTCCCGCAGATACTCCTGGCCGGTGCCCTCCGCGACCACGACCAGCGCATGCCCGCGGTCGGCGACCCGGCGGCGCAGCGCCGGCAGGAAGCCGTCCATGGCGAAGGGCACCTCGGGGATCAGCACGTAGTCGGCGTCGTTGTTGGCCAGCGCGGCGTAGCAGGCGATGAAGCCGCTGTGCCGGCCCATCAGCTGCACCAGCCCGACACCGGAGGGCTGCGCGGCGGCCTCGACGTGCGCGGCGCGGATCGACTCGGCGGCCTTTGTGAACGCGGTCTGGAAGCCGAAGCTCTGCCCGATGTACGGGATGTCGTTGTCGATGGTCTTGGGCACGCCGACCACCGCGATCCGGCGGTCCCGCGCGGCGATCGTCGCCGAGATCAGCCGGGCGCCGCGCATCGAGCCGTCCCCGCCGACTACGAACAGGACGTTGACACCCAGCTGCTCGAGGCAGTCGACGATCCCCTCCGGGTCCTGGTTGCCGCGCGAGGTGCCGAGGACGGTGCCGCCGTGCTCGTTGACGTACGCGACGCTGTCCGGGGTCAGCTCGACGACGCCGCGCCCGTGCCCCGGCGCGAGTCCCTGGAAGCCGTTGCGGAAGCCGACGATGCGCGAGACGCCGTACTGGTTGTTCAGCGACAGGACCAGGCCGCGGATCACGTCGTTGAGTCCGGGGCAGAGGCCACCGCAGGTGACGATCCCGGCGCGGATCTTCGACGGGTCGAAGTAGATCCTCCGGCGCGGGCCGCCCGGCTCGAAGCTCGGCAGGTCGGGCCCGCGCGCGGCGATCATCGCGACCGTGTCGTCGAGGAGCACCCGGTCGGACTCGTCGACGTAGTGCTCGGTGGTGCCCCGCCGGTTGACCAGCGCGCCCAGCGGCGAGGGGATGCGCGGCTCGCCCAGGCTCCTCACGTGCAGCGCGGCCGGATCCACCATGCCCGGAGACTAGATCGCCATCGTTACGGCGAGGTTTTCCGCCAGGAGTGCTCGGGCTCGTGCACGACGGCGTCGATCCGGGCCATGCCGATCCCCTCTCCACCGAGCCTGCCGAGCAGTATCCTCCGGCCCGCGTCGCCTCAGCCGATCCGGAAGCGGGCGCCGATCAGGCTCTCCGGGCGCGAGTCCGGGCCGACCAGCAGGTCGAAGTCGCCCGGCTCCACGACCCGGCGGGCGTCCGCGGTGACCAGGGAGCACTCGGCCGCCGGCACCTCGATCGACACGACGACGCTCTCGCCGGCCGCCACCGGCACCTGCCGGTACGCCTTGAGCTCCCGGGCCGCCCAGGTGACGCTGGTGACCAGGTCGCTGACGTACACCTGCACGGTCTCCAGCGCCGGCCGGGTGCCGGTGTTGGTCAGCCGTACGCTCGCCCGCACGACGCCCGTCGGCGTCACGTCGGGCTCGGCGATGCTCAGGTCCGAGTACTCGACGGTGGTGTAGCTCAGGCCCTGGCCGAAGGCGAAGAGCGGGTCCTGCGTCAGGTCCGCGTAGCGGGTGCCGTGCTGGCCGCGGACCTGGTTGTAGTAGACCGGCTGCTGGCCGACGTGCCGGGCCGCCGAGACGGGCATCCGGCCGGTCGGCTCGATGAGGCCGAGCAGCAGCTCGGCCAGGGCCCGGCCGCCGCGCATGCCGGGGTTGAACGCCTGCACGATCGCGGCCGCGCCCAGCGCGGACGGGGGCAGCGCGGCCGGCTTCGAGTTGAGCAGCACCAGCACGACCGGGGTGTCCGTCCCGGCGAGCGCGTCGAGCAGCGCGATCTGGCCACCCTGCAGCTCCAGGGTCGCGGTGGACTTGCTCTCGCCGGTCAGCGCGACGGTGTCGCCGACGACCACGACCGCGTAGTCGGCGGCGCGGGCGACGGCGACGGCCTCGGCGATCAGCGCCGGGTCGGCGGTGGCCGGCTCGGAGATCGGCGGCCGGGGTTGCCCGTCCGGGTAGGCGGCGCCGGCCGGGTCGGGCACGAGGCGCTCGATCTCGGCGCCGAGCGCGGTCGTGATGCTCCAGCCGGCCGGGGCGACGGCCCGGAAGCCGTCCAGCACGGTCTCGATCAGCTCGCGGGGCTGGCCCTCGGGCATCCAGTCGACCTGGCCGGACGCGCCGGCCCAGTCGCCGAGCTGGGACTGCGGTGCGTCGGCGTTCGGGCCGATGACCGCGATCGTCCGCGGGGCGCCGGTGCACGTCGCCCGGCCGTCGTCGCCCGGTGTCAGGCCGCCGGCCAGCGGCAGCGTGCCGTCGTTGGTGAGCAGCACCAGCGAGCGGCGGGCCACCTCGAGGTTGAGCGCGGCGTGGTCGGCGTGCCCGATCACGGCGGCCTGCCGTGCGGCGTCGGGCGCCCGCGGGTTCTCGAAGAGCCCGAGCTCGAACTTGAGCCGCAGGATCCGCCGGACCGCGGCGTCGATCTCCTCCTCGGCGATCAGGCCCCGCTCGACGGCGGTCTGCGCGCCCTCGAAGAAGCCCGGCGTGGTCATCACCAGGTCGTTGCCGGCGCGCACCGCGCTCGCCGCGGCCTCGACCAGGTCGGCGCAGACCTGCTGCTCCCAGACCATCCGCCCGACGTTGTCCCAGTCGGTGACCAGCGTGCCGGTGAAGCCCCACTCCCGCTTGAGGACGTCGTGCAGCAGCCACCGGTTCAGGGTGATCGGCACGCCGTCGATCGACTGGTAGCCGAGCATGAACGTGCGGCAGCCCTCGCGGGCGACCCGCTCGAACGGCGGCAGGAACCAGGACCGCAGCTTGCGGGGGCTCAGGTCGGCCTCGCTGGCGTCGCGGCCGCCCTGTGTCTCCGAATAGCCGGCGAAGTGTTTGGCCGAGGCCAGGATCGCGGTCGGGTCGGCGAGGCCGCTGCCCTGGTACCCGCGGACCATCGCGGCGCCGAGCTCGCCGATCAGGAAGGGGTCCTCCCCGAAGGTCTCGTCCAGGCGGCCCCAGCGCAGGTCGCGCGCGATGCACAGGACGGGGGAGAAGGTCCAGTGGATGCCGGTCGCGGAGACCTCGACGGCGGTGACCCGGGCGACCCGCTCGACCAGTTCCGCGTCCCAGCTCGCCGCCATCGCGAGCTGGGTGGGGAAGACGGTCGCGCCGGGCCAGAAGCCGTGCCCGTGTATGCAGTCCTCGGCGGTGATCAGCGGTATGCCGAGCCGGGTGCCCGCGGCCAGGTCGACGGCCTCGAGCATGCGCTGCGGGGAGGCGTGCAGGATCGAGCCCGCCAGCCGGGTGCCGACCGTGTCCTTCAGGTCCTGCCGCGCGTCGAGCTGCAGCATCTGGCCGACCTTCTCGGGCAGGGTCATCCGGCCCAGGAGATCGTCGACGCGCTGCTCAACGGACAGGCTGGGATCGCGGTAAGGGTCGTCAGCGGCCACGAGTCTCCTCCGGATCGACCGCGCGACACACGGTCCTTGGAACGCAACACATCGGTAAACGTTCGGAAGTGTCGCACAAGCCGGAACCGGTACCGGCGCCCCCCGGGGTCGGATCTTTGGTCAATCAGTACCGGAACCGGAGCGAACGGGAGCGAATTTGTGCGTTCCGGTGCCGGCCGCCCGGTTCGCGGCCCCGACCGGGTGACTGCATAAATATATGAACTTGCCGCATGGCTATGCGCGTTGATACGGTTCGCTGCATAGTCATGCGGAGGTAAGTATGGGAATCAGGGTCGCCGTCGCCGGGGCGAGCGGGTACGCCGGGGGCGAGCTGCTGCGCCTGATCGCCGGGCACCCCGAGCTCGACCTCGTCGCCGCCACCGCGCACAGCAGCGCCGGCAAGCCCGTGTCCGCCGTACACCCGCAGCTCGCGGGCCTGGACCTGGTCCTCGGCGCGACCGACGCCGCCGGCCTGGCCGACGCCGATCTGGTCTTTCTCGCCCTGCCGCACGGGCAGTCGGCGGCCCTGGCCGCGCGGCTGCCCGACGGGGTGAAGGTCGTCGACCTGGGCGCCGACTTCCGGCTGCGGGACGCCGGCGCGTGGGACCGCTACTACGGCGGCACGCACGCCGGCACCTGGACCTACGGCCTGCCGGAGCTGCCGGGGCACCGGGCCGCGATCGCCGCGAGCGACCGGGTGGCGAACACCGGCTGCTACGCGGCCACGATCACCCTCGCCCTGGCACCGCTGATCGCCGCGGGCGCCGCCGACCCGGCCGACGTCGTGGTCGTCGCCGCCTCCGGCACGTCCGGCGCGGGCCGCTCGGCGAAGGTGAGCCTGCTCGCCAGCGAGGTGATGGGCGACCTGTCGCCCTACAAGGTCGGCGCGCACCAGCACGTTCCCGAGATCAAGCAGGCCAGCGGCGCGACCTCGCTGTCGATGACCCCGGTGCTCGCACCGATGCCCCGCGGCATCCTCGCGACGGTCACCGCGAAGCCGCTCGGCGACGCCGACCCCCGCGAGATCCTGGCCGCCGCCTACGCGGACGAGCCGTTCGTGCACGTCCTCCCGGCCGGCACCTGGCCGCACACCGCGGCCACCGCCGGCTCCAACTCCTGCCACCTACAGGCCACCCTCGACGTCGACTCCGGCCGGATCGTCGTCGTCAGCGCGCTGGACAACCTCGGCAAGGGTGCCGCCGGCCAGGCCGTGCAATGCGCCAACCTCATGCTCGGCCTGCCGGAGACGACGGGCCTCTCGGTATTCGGAGTCGCACCATGACTGTCACCACCCCCAAGGGTTTCCGGGCCAGCGGCGTCGCCGCCGGGCTCAAGAGCGACGGCGGTCTCGACGTCGCGCTCGTCGTCAACGACGGGCCGGACGCCACCGTGGCCGGCGTCTTCACCGCCAACCGGGTCAAGGCCGCCCCCGTCATGTGGAGCCAGCAGGTCCTCAAGGGCGGCGTGGTGCGTGCCGTCGTGCTCAACTCGGGCGGCGCCAACGCCTGCACCGGTACGCAGGGCTTCCGGGACACCCACGCGACCGCCGAGCACACCGCCGCCGTGCTGCGCGGCGGCTCCAAGCCGCTGCTCGTCGGCCCCGGCGACATCGCGGTCTGCTCGACCGGCCTGATCGGCGAGCTGCTGCCGATGGACAAGCTGCTGCCCGGGGTGAACGCCGCCGTCAAGGCCCTCAAGACCGACGGCGGTACGGCCGCCGCGACCGCGATCATGACCACCGACACGGTGGCCAAGAACGCCGTGTTCTCCGGCGACCGCTGGTCGATCGGCGGGATGGCCAAGGGCGCGGGCATGCTCGCGCCCGCCATGGCCACGATGCTCGTCGTGCTCACCACCGACGCGGTCGCCGGCTCCGAGTCGCTGGACGCGGCGCTGCGCGAGGCCACCCGGCTCACCTTCGACCGGATCGACGCCGACGGCTGCATGTCCACCAACGACACCGTGCTGCTGCTCGCCAGCGGCGCCTCCGACGTGCAGCCGACGCAGGAGGAGCTGACCGCCGCGGTCACCGCCGTCTGCCACGACCTGGCGCAGCAGCTCATCGCCGACGCCGAGGGCGCGACCAAGCACATCGCCATCGAGGTGCTCGGCGCCGCCACCGAGAGCGACGCGGTCGAGGTCGGCCGCACGATCGCCCGCAACAACCTGGTCAAGACGGCGCTGTTCGGCAACGACCCGAACTGGGGCCGCATCCTCGCCGCGGTCGGCACCACGCAGGCGGCGTTCGCGCCGGACCGCGTCGACGTCGCCGTCAACGGCGTGTGGGTGTGCCGGGGCGGCGCGGCGGCCGAGGACCGGTCCAAGGTGGACCTCGCCGGCCGCGACGTCACCATCACCGTGCACCTGCACGAGGGTGAGATGTCCGCGACCATCTGGACCACCGACCTGTCGCACGCCTACGTGCACGAGAACTCGGCGTACTCGTCGTGACCCCGAACGAGAAGGCCGCCACGCTGATCGAGGCGCTGCCGTGGCTCGAGCGGTTCCACGGCAGCACCGTCGTCATCAAGTACGGCGGCAACGCGATGATCGACCCGGAGCTGCAGCGCGCCTTCGCCGCCGACATGGTCTTCCTGCGCTACGCCGGGATCCGGCCGGTCGTGGTGCACGGCGGCGGGCCGCAGATCTCGTCGATGCTGGGCCGGCTGGGCATCGAGAGCGAGTTCCGCGGCGGCCTGCGGGTCACCACCCCCGAGGCCATGGACGTGGTGCGGATGGTCCTGGTCGGCCAGGTCGGCCGGGAGCTCGTCGGGCTGATCAACGAGCACGGCCCGTTCGCCGTCGGGCTCTCCGGCGAGGACGCCCGGCTCTTCACCGCCGTGCGCCGGCACGCGGTGATCGACGGCGAGCCGGTCGACATCGGCCAGGTCGGCGACGTCGCGCACGTCGACACCTCGGCCGTCGACGACCTGATCGCCGCCGGGCGCATCCCGGTCGTCGCCACCGTCGCGCCGGACGCCGACGGCGTCGTGCACAACGTCAACGCAGACACCGCCGCGGCCGCACTGGCCGTCGCGCTCGGCGCCCGCAAGCTGGTCGTGCTCACCGACGTGCCCGGCCTCTACACGAACTGGCCCGACACCTCCACGCTCACCTCCCGGATCGACACCGACGCCCTGGAGAAGCTGCTGCCCAGCCTCCAGTCCGGGATGGTGCCGAAGATGGAGGCCTGCCTGCGCGCCGTGCAGGGCGGCGTGCCCGCGGCACACGTGGTCGACGGCCGGGTACCGCACTCGACGCTGCTCGAAGTTTTCACCTCGGAAGGAATCGGCACGATGGTGACTCCCGCATGACCACGTTCACTGACCGCTGGTCGCAGAGCATGATGAACAACTACGGGACGCCGTCGCTCGGCCTGATCGCCGGGTCCGGGTCCGTCGTGGTCGGCGAGGACGGCAAGGAGTACGTCGACATGCTCGGCGGCATCGCCGTCAATGCGCTCGGCCACTCACACCCGGCCATCGTCGCCGCCGTCTCCCAGCAGGTCGCCACGCTGGGCCACGTCTCCAACCTCTACATCGCCGAGCCGCCGCTGGCCCTGGCCGAGCTGCTGCTGGTCCTCGCCGGGCGCCCCGGCCGGGTCATCTTCGGCAACTCGGGCGCCGAGGCGAACGAGGCCGCGTTCAAGCTGTCCCGGCTCACCGGCCGGACCCACGTGGTGGCGGCCGAGGGCGGATTCCACGGCCGCACGATGGGCGCCCTGGCCCTGACGGGCCAGCCGGGCAAGCGGGAACCCTTCCGGCCGCTGCCCGGCGAGGTCACCCATGTCCCGTACGGCGACAGCGAGGCCCTGCGTGCCGCCGTCACCGACGAGACCGCCATGGTCATCCTCGAGCCGATACAGGGCGAGATGGGCGTGGTCGTGCCGCCGCCCGGATACCTCGCCGCGGCCCGGGAGATCTGCACGGCCACCGGCGCGCTGCTCGTGCTCGACGAGGTGCAGACCGGCATCGGCCGCACCGGGCACTGGTTCCACCACCAGAGCGAGGGCATCGAGCCGGACGTCGTCACCCTGGCCAAGGGCCTCGGCGGCGGGCTGCCGATCGGCGCGTGCATCGCGTTCGGCGCGGCCGCCGACCTGTTCGGGCCGGGCTCGCACGGCACCACCTTCGGCGGCAACCCGATCAGCTGCGCGGCCGGCCTCGCCGTGATCCGGACCATCGCCGGCGAGGGCCTGCTCGACCACGTCAAGCGGGTCGGCGAGCTGATCCGGCACGGCGTCGAGGGGCTCGGCCACCCGAAGATCGCCGGCGTACGGGGCGCGGGCCTGCTGCTCGGCATCGTCCTCAACGAGCCGGTCGCCGCGGAGCTCGGGGCGTCGCTGCGGGACGCGGGATTCCTGGTCAACCCGATCCAGCCGGACGTCATCCGGCTCGCGCCGCCGCTGATCCTGACCACGGCGCAGGCCGAGGCGTTCGTGACGGCACTGGGGGAGGCACTCTCATGACCCGGCACTTCCTGCGCGACGACGACCTGTCCCCGGCCGAGCAGGCCGCGGTGCTCGACCTCGCCGCGGCGATGAAGGCCGACCGGTTCGCGTACCGGCCCCTCGCCGGGCCGCAGTCGGTGGCGGTCTTCTTCGACAAGGTCAGCCTGCGTACCCGGCTGTCGTTCGAGGCCGGCATCGCCGAGCTGGGCGGCCACGCGATCGTCGTGGACACCCAGGCCACCCACTTCGGCCGCGGCGAGTCGCTGCTGGACGCGGGCCGGGTCGTTTCCCGGTATGTGTCCGCCATCGTCTTCCGCACCTCCGGCGACGAGCGGCTGGCCGAGCTCGCCTCGGACGTGCGGGTGCCGGTGGTCAACGCGCTGACCGACGGCTTCCACCCGTGTCAGCTGCTGGCCGACCTGCAGACGATCCGCGAGCGGTTCGGCGGCACGGCCGGCCGCACGCTCGCCTACGTCGGCGACGCCGCGAACAACATGGCCCATTCGTACCTGCTGGCCGGGGCGACCGCGGGCATGCGCGTACGGGTCGCCGGCCCGGAGGGTTTCGACCCGGACCCGGAGGTGGTGGCGCGGGCCACCGAGATCGCCGCCACCACCGGCGGCTCGGTCCGCGTGCTGCGCGACCCCTACCAGGCCGCCGCCGGCGCGCACGTGCTCGCCACCGACGCGTGGACCTCGATGGGGATGGAGGACGACGGCATCGACCGGCGGACGCCGTTCCGGCCGTACCAGATCAACAAGGAGCTGGTCGCCGCCGCCGCGGCCGACGCGATCGTGCTGCACTGCCTGCCCGCCCACCGCGGTGACGAGATCACCGACGAGGTGATGGACGGCGCGCAGAGCGCGGTCTTCGACCAGGCCGAGAACCGCCTGCACGCGCAGAAAGCGCTGCTCGCCTGGCTATTGGCCGCCGAGTAATGACCGGGCCGGGCACCCGTGCCGCGCGGCACGCGCGCATCGTCGACCTGATCCGGGACAAGGCCGTCCGCTCGCAGACCGAGCTCGCCGACCTGCTCGGTCTCGACGGCGTACAGGTCACCCAGGCGACGCTGTCGCGCGACCTTGAGGAACTGCGTGCCGTCAAGGTCGGCGGGGTCTACGTCATCCCCGAGGACGGGCTGCCCGCGCTGCGCCCGGTGGAGCAGGCGCCCGCCCGGCTCGTCCGGCTGCTGCGGGAACTGCTCAACTCGGTCGACGTCAGCGGCAACCTCGTCGTGCTGCGGGTGCCGCCCGGCGCCGCGCAGTTCCTGGCCAGCGCCCTCGACCGCTCGGGCCTGCCGGACGTCGTCGGCACCATCGCCGGCGACGACACCATCCTCGTGGTGGCGCGTGACTCCGGCGACGGGCCGGGCGCCGCGCTCGCCGAGAAGCTCACGGCCTGGAGCCGTGCCGACCCGCAGGAAGGAAGCCAACCGTGACCTCTCGGCCCGCCGTCGAGGCCCATTTTCCCGGCTTCGCCGACAACATGCAGAAGCTGCTCGGACACGGCCTCGAGTTCTACCTGGCGTCCAACGAGTCGCTGCGCCCGTTCCTCAACGAGGCGCCGTACGGACACAAGCTCACCTGGCTGGACTTCACCGACACGGCCGACAAGGGCTGGGACACCGGCGAGTTCCTCAACCTGTTCAACGTGATCAACGGCATCGCGTTCGGCGACCGGGGCATCCCGATGCCGCAGTGGGTGATGGTCGATTTGATCCTGATGCCCTCGGCCGCGGTCATCGCCGCCCTGCCGCAGTCGTCGTTCACCGAGATCCTCGAGACCAGCGCCTTCGACGAGGACGCGAAGCGCCACCTGCGTGCCGTCTTCGAGCGGGCGAAGCAGAGCGACTACAACGGCCCGATCCCGATCGGCGGCTACTGCGCGGCGCCGAGCGCGGCGCCGGGCACCTGGGTCGGCTGGTCACTGTGGTCGGTGATGACAAACGTCGGCCTGGGCCGCGCGCTCAAGGCGCTGGCGCTCTCGGCGTACCAGGCGGAGAAGCTCGACGGCGTCACCCAGTACGACAACAGCGCGCTGCGGGTGCACACCCGCTTCGGCCGGCTGCGCATCATGGTCGCCACCGTGCCGTTCCACACCTCGCCGGGCTCGTTCGTCTACGAGAACGACTTCACCGTGCCGGTGACCGCGCCGGAGCCGGCGCCGACGTTCCTGCTCGACCCGTTCGACTACGAGCGGCAGCGCGCCATGCAGAAGGCCATCGAGGCCCGGGAGTCCACGTTCTACGTGCTGGCACCCGGCCACCTCGTCCGGGAGGGGACGACGTACGTGCCCATCCTCGAGATCCCCGCGTCCTGATAAGGAATCACTGATGTCCAAGCGCAAGATCGTCCTTGCCTTCTCCGGCGGCCTCGACACCTCGTACGCCCTGGTCTGGCTGCGCGAGCAGGGCTGGGAGGTGCTCACCGCCAACATCGACACCGGCGGCCTGCACAGCGGAGAGGGCGACGCCGTCCGGGCCCGCGCGGAGGAGCTCGGCGCGGGCAGGCACTTCGTCATCGACGCCCGCGAGGAGCTCTACTCGCGCGTGGTCACGTACGCGATCAAGGCGAACTACCTGCGCAACGGCGGCTACCCGTCCTGCGTCGGCGCGGAGCGCCTGGTGCAGGCGGAGAAGGTCGTACAGTGCGCCCTGGACAACGGCGCGGACGCGATCGCGCACGGATCCACCGGCGCCGGCGCCGACCACGTGCGCTACGACTCGGTGATCCGCGCGCTCGCGCCGCAGCTGGAGATCATCACCCCGATCCGTGACGACCGGCTGACCCGCGAGTTCGAGCGGGACTTCCTGCGGCAGCACGGCTTCGAGACCAGCGACAAGGTCACCACGTACTCGATCAACGAGGGCCTGATCGGCACGTCGATCGGCGGCAAGGAGACCTACGGCTCCTGGGACTACCTGCCCGAGGACGCGTGGGAGAGCACCAAGGCGATCAAGGACGCGCCCGAGGACGGCATCGAGCTGATCCTCGGCTTCGAACGCGGCGAGGTGACCTCGGCCACCACGCTCGACGGCACCCCGATCGAGGGCACCGGCCCGGACGCGCCCAACTACGCGATCCTGCGTTCGCTCAACGTGCTCGCCGCCGAGCACGGCGTCGGCCGCGGCATCCACATGGGCACCACCATGGTCGGCAACCTGGCCCGGGTCGGCTTCGAGGCGCCCGGCATGCTCACGCTGATCGCCGCGCACCGCGAGCTGGAGCGCCTGGTGCTCAGCAACCGGCAGCAGGCGACCAAGGCCACCCTGGGCACCACGTACGGCGACCTCCTGCACGAGGCCGTCTACTACGACCCGATCCTGGACGACCTGCGGGCGTTCCTGGACTCCAGCCAGTCCCGGGTCACCGGCGAGGTGCGGGTGCGGCTGCAGAAGGGCAACGTGATCCCGCTCGGCAGCCGCAGCCCGTACAGCCTGCTCGACGCCGCCACCCGCCAGGGCGTGGTCTACGGCTACGGCTCGTCGCTGTGGACCGGCGAGCAGGCCCGGGCGTTCGCGCACATGTACGCGATCCCGGGCGCCATCGCCGAGAACGCCGGCCTGGGCGAGCCGCGGAAGCCCTGAGCCGTGTCAGCGCAGCCAGGCGGCGAGCACCCGTTCGCACTCGCGGAGGTCCGCCGTCGGCAGGTGCTCCTCGTCGGTGTGCGCCAGCAGCGGGTCGCCCGGCCCGTAGTTGACGGCCGGGATGCCCAGGCTCGCGAAGCGGGCCACGTCCGTCCAGCCGAACTTCGGCGCGGGCGGCCGGCCCACCGCGGCCAGGAACTCGGCCGCCGCGGGCTGGTCCAGGCCGGGGCGCGCGCCGGAGGCCTGGTCACGTACCTCGAGCTCGTAGCCGGCGAACACCTCTTGCAGGTGGGCGAGGGCGGTGGGAATGTCGCGGTCGGGCGCGAAGCGGTGGTTGATGTCGATCACGCACTGGTCCGGGATCACGTTGCCGGCGATGCCGCCGGAGATGTTGACGGCGTTGAGGCCCTCGCGGTACTCGAGGCCGTCGACCTCGACGGTCCGCGGCTCGTAGGCGTTGAGGATCGCGAGCACGTCGCCGGCGGCGTGTACGGCGTTGACGCCGCGCCACGACCGGGCGGCGTGCGCGGCCCGGCCCGCCAGGGTGATGCGCACGCGCATCGTGCCCTGGCAGCCGCCCTCGACCGTGCCGTTGGACGGCTCGCCGAGGATGGCGAAGTCGCCGGCCAGCCAGTCGGGGTGGTTGCGCACGAGGCGGCCGAGGCCGTTACGCACCGAGGCGACCTCCTCGTTGTCGTAGAACACGAAGGTGAGGTCGTTGCGGGGCTCGGGAACGGTCGCGGCGATGCGCAGCTGGGCGGCGACGCCGCCCTTCATGTCGACGGTGCCGCGGCCGTGCAGGATCTCGTCCGCGCCGGTGCCGGTGATCCAGGTCGGCAGGTTGTCCTTGATCGGCACGGTGTCGAGGTGACCGGCGAGTACGACCCGCCGGGCCCGGCCCAGGCCGGTGCGGGCGACGACGGCGTCGCCGTCGCGCAGCACCTCGAGGTGGCCGAGCTTGCGCAGCGAGGCCTCGACGGCGTCCGCGATCGGGGCCTCGTCCCCACTCACCGAGGGGATGTCACAGAGCGCGCGGGTGAGGGCGACGACATCGTCGTGCAGGTCAAGCGTCATGCGGGCGAGATTACCGCCCGTCGGTAAGGTCATTTCGACCGAGTAACACCGATCTTGAGGAGCGAGCACGTGCCGGAGACCGAAGGTCCGACCAGGCTGTGGGGTGGCCGTTTCGCCGGCGGACCGGCGGACGCCCTGGCCCGCCTGAGCGTGAGCGTCCATTTCGACTGGCGCCTGGCACCATACGACCTGGCCGCGTCCCGGGCGCACGCCCGCGTGCTGGCCGGTGCCGGCCTGCTGGACGCCGGCGAACTGGGCCAGATGCTGGCCGCGTTGGACGACCTGGAGTCGGCGTGCGCGGCGGGGGAGTTCCGCCCGACCGTCGAGGACGAGGACGTGCACACCGCGCTGGAGCGGGGGCTGCTGGAGCGCCTCGGCGCGCTCGGCGGCAAGCTGCGCGCGGGCCGCTCCCGCAACGACCAGGTCGCCACCGACCTGCGCATGTACCTGCGCGACCACGCCCGCGGCGTGGCGGCCGCGGTCGTCGAGCTGGCGGACGCGCTGATGGAGCAGGCGGGCCGGCACGTCGACACGCCCGCGCCGGGCATGACCCACCTGCAGCACGCCCAGCCGGTGAGCTTCGGCCACTGGCTGCTGGCGCACGTGCAGCCGTTGCTGCGCGACCTGGACCGGCTGCGCGACTGGGACGAGCGCACGGCGATCTCCCCGCTCGGCTCGGGCGCGCTCGCGGGCTCGTCGCTGCCGCTGGACCCGGGCGCGGTGGCGAAGGAACTGGGCTTCAAGGCCCCGGCGCAGAACTCGATGGACGCGGTCTCGGACCGCGACTTCGTCGCCGAGTTCCTCTTCATCACCAGCCTGATCGGCGTGCACCTGTCCCGCCTCGGCGAGGAGGTCGTGCTCTGGACCTCGCAGGAGTTCAGCTGGGTGATCCTGGACGACGCATTCGCGACCGGCTCGTCGATCATGCCGCAGAAGAAGAACGCGGACATCGCGGAGCTGGCCCGGGGCAAGGCGGGCCGGCTGATCGGCGGCCTGGTCACGGTGCTGACCATGCTGAAGGGCCTGCCGCTGACCTACGACCGCGACATGCAGGAGGACAAGGAACCGGCCTTCGACGCGATCGACACGCTGCAGCTGCTGCTGCCCGCCCTGGCGGGCATGATCTCGACGATGACGGTACGCGTCGACCGGCTCGCGGCGGCGGCACCGGTCGGCTTCTCGCTGGCCACGGAGGTGGCGGACTGGCTGGTGCGCAGGCACGTCCCGTTCCGCGACGCCCACGAGATCACCGGGCGCCTGGTGGCGCTGTGCGCGGCCCGCGAGTGCGAGCTGGAGGACGTCTCGGACGACGACCTGAAGACGGTGAGCGAGCACCTGGACCCGGCGGTCCGCGAGGTGCTCAGCGTCCGCTCGGCGCTGGCGGCCCGGACGACGGCGGGCTCGACGGGCCCGGGCCCGGTGGCGGACCAGCTGCAGGCGGCCTCGGACCGGCTCGACGGCTGGCGCGAATGGTCCATCGAGCGGGTCGTCCCGCGCTGATCCCGGCGGGCCGGCGCCGGACCTCGCGTCCCGGCGCCCGGCCCGCGTCGCGGCCGCCGGGCGGTCAGCCCGCGGTCAGGATCTTCTCGCGGTCTTCGTCCCGCGGGGTCTGCTGCTTC
>NZ_JBEZDY010000023.1:28545-33089 GCF_040648555.1 Actinoplanes sp. NPDC049118 | reverse complement strand
CGGTGCGGGCGTCCCGGTGCGCGGCCCGCGTCGCGGCTGCCGGGCGGTCAGCCCGCGGTCAGGATCTTCTCGCGGTCTTCGTCCCGCGGGGTCTGCTGCTTCGGTGCGGGCGTCCCGGTGCGCGGCCCGCGTCGCGGCTGCCGGGCGGTCAGCCCGCGGTCAGGATCTTCTCGCGGTCTTCGTCCCGCGGGGTCTGCCGCTCCGGTGCGGGCGTCCCGGTGGCGTCCCGGGCGTCGCGGCCGGCGGTGATGCGGCGGAAGATCGCCAGCCCGGCCGCGATCAGGACGGCCGCGCCGGAGACCGCGCCGACCGCCGGGGTCGGCACGTCGAGCAGCTTCAGGGCGCTGGCCAGCAGCACGATCACCAGCGCCGCGCGGACGATGCCGCCCGGTGCGCGCGAGGAGATGCGGGCGCCGATCAGCACGCCCGGGATCGAGCCGAGCAGGACCGCGGCGGCGATGTCGAGCTTGAGGTCGCCGAAGAGGGCGTGGCCCAGCGCCGCCGAGACGACCAGCGGGATCGCCTGGATCAGGTCGGTGCCGACCAGGTCGTTGGCGCGCAGCTTCGGGTAGAGCGCCAGCAGCGCCACGATGATCAGGGAGCCGGAGCCCACCGAGGTCATCCCGACGATCACGCCGCCGACGGCGCCGAGCAGCAGGGTCGGCAAAGGCCGGACCCGGATCGGCTCCGGCGGGCCGTCGCCTGCGCCCTGCCGGCGGCTCACCCAGGCCTTGAGCAGCAGGCCGGCCGCGGCGAGCAGCAGCGCGACGCCGAGCGACACCTTGATCGTGTGCTGGACGGCCGCATCGTCGCCGAGCAGGCGCAGCAGTAGCACGCCGAGGAACGCGCTCGGGACGCTGCCGGCGCAGAGCCAGCCGACGAGGTGCCAGTTCACCGTGCCGCGCCTGGCGTGCACCCAGCCGCCGAACGGCTTCATCACGGCGCTGGCCGCCAGGTCGCTGGAGACCGCCGCGATCGGGGGCACCCCGAAGACCAGGACGAGGATGGGGGTCATCAGGGCGCCGCCGCCCATGCCGGTGAGACCGACCACGATGCCGACGCCGAGTCCGGCGAGCGCCAGGGTGAGATCCATCGGACGAGTGTCGGCGAGAATCCCTTCTTTGTCTACTAACTTGGTTGACTTAGTGGTGTTTTCCCCATCGTCGTCTCACGCAGTGAAACGACGGGTCCTCCCGCTCACATTCGGGCCGCCTCCCCACTTAGATGTGACCGCTAACAGCGGATGCGCAGACTTCGTGTTGCGGGACTGTTACGCCTTGACGACGCGAATGTTAGCGATAACACTGCGAGATACGTATCGATGGATGCGGCGGTCGGCGATCGAGGAGGTCTCGGCGTGAACGACTGCACCGAGCGGAGCGGCGGCCGCGCGCATCCCAATGGGAGGCGCGGCGTGAGCGACTGGCTCGGGAAGGCCCGGCCCGGCCCGATCCGCGACTCGGCGGGCGACGCGATCAAGGGCGAGACCGTGCCCGCGCGGCTGTGGCGTGACTTCACCCGTGACGCGCTGTGGCTGGGCGCGCATGCCGAAGGGAGGCGCAGTGTGAGCGACTGTGGCTGGGCGCATGCCAATGGGAGGCGTGGCGTGAGCGACTGTGGCCGGGCGCGCACGCCGAAGGGAGGCGTGGCGTGAGCGACTGTGGCCGGGCGCGCATGCCGAAGGGAGGCGTGGCGTGAGCGACTGTGGCCGGGCGCGCCCGCCGAAGGGAGGCGCGGCATGAGCAGCCTGCCCCGACAGCCGACGTTCGACGGCCGGCGGTCGCCCGGGGCCGCGATCCGGGCCCTCCCCGACGGCGTCGGCGGCGCCCGCATCGAGCTGCGCCAGCTCCGCTACTTCGTCACCCTCGCCGAGGAGCTGCACTTCGGCCGCGCCGCCGCCCGCGAGCACATCGTCCCGTCCGCGCTCAGCGCCCAGGTGCAGCGCCTCGAGCGGGCCGTCGGCGTGCTGCTCGTCGACCGCACCACCCGGCACGTGGCGCTGACCGCCGCCGGTGCGCGCTTCCTGATCGAGGCGCGGCAGATCCTCGAGCACGTCGACCGGGCCGCCGTGCTCGCGCAGGGCATGGCACTGGCCGCGCCCAGCCTGCGGGTCGGCGTCCTGGACGAGGGCTACGACGCGGTCCGGCCCGTCCTGCGCGCGATACAGGCCCGCCACCCGGACCTGGAGATCCACCAGGTGCTGGCGGGCGTGCCCGAGCAGTGCCGGCTGCTCGCCGACGGCCGGCTCGACGTCGGCGTCGGGCGGCTGCCGGGCGCCGCGCCGGACATCGCCGCCGAGATGTTCCGCCTCGACTCGCTCGGCGTCCTCGTGCCGGCCGGACATCCGTACGCCCGGCTCGCGCACGTGCCGGTCGCCGCGCTGCGCGACGAGACGCTGCTGCTCGCCGACGAGGAGCAGGCGCCCGAGTTCAACGCGTTCGTCGCCGAGGTGTGCCGGTCCGCCGGCTTCTTCCCGACCCTGTTCTCCGGCAGCGTGCAGACGCTGCGCGCGGCCGCGGACCTGGTGACGCAGGGCCGCTGCGTGCTCTGCACCCCCGCGTCGACGGCCGGCGTCTCGTCCGGGTCCGACCTGACCTGGCGCCCACTGGGCCCGTCGGTGCCGCGTTACCCGTGGTCGATCCTGTGGCGCGCGCAGCACCCCTCCCGGTACGCGGTCGACCTGGTCCGCACGGCCCGCGCCCTCTCGGCCGAACGGGGCTGGCGCGACGCGGCCGGCGAGCGCGCCAGCTAGGGGCGTCCCGCGGGTCAAAGACCTGCCCGTTCCAGCCCTCACCGAGTAGTGGGCCTGCGCCCCCGCCCTGCTCCTCGGGGCGAGCTCGGCGAGCGCGCGGTGCAGGTCGGCGCGAGTCCGCCAGACGAGCCGCCTTGCCCGATGGCTACTTGCCTGCCGCAATCGCCGGCACCACACCGCCCTCGGCGGCCTGCCGGCCGCGTCCTCTCGGGTAGAACGCCCGGCCCCGGCCGACGTCTCGACCTCGCGTCGGCCTCGCGGTGCGGTGACGTCGCGTCGGCCTCGCGGTGCAGTGACGTCGCGTCGGCCTCGCGGTGCGGTGACGTCGCGTCGGCCTCGCGGTGCAGTGACCGCGCGAGGTCGCCGTCCCGATCGATTGGCTGCTGCATTGCGGCGGCGAGCCGTTCGTCATCGGCGGGTTTCGCCTCGGCGATCACCTCGACCGGCACCTCACGCCGGGCGCCCAATCCAACCTGGAGCGCGACCTCTACGGTCTGCGCCACAACGGGACTCACAGGTAGTAACCGCGGAGCCCAGCGTCAGGTCGTTGACCAGTGTCAGAACCCTGGCGGCCTACACCCGCAGTCACTTACCTGAACCTCGAACTTCGAACCTGATGTCAGCCTGATGGTGAAGGAATACTGCGGGTATTGCGACTAATCGAAAAGGAAGCGCATATGAGTCCGTCCGGCCGGCAGTCCCACACCCGCCGTCTCATCCGAAGCGCCTATGCCATCGCGGCGCTACTCGGCTCGCTGGCAGCGATACTCAACGCAGTCTTCCAGGCGCCGTGGTGGCATTAGTCGGGCCAGGTATGGTGCCCGCGTTGGTGTCATGATCGCTTTCTCGCCACCATTCTGGCATGGTCGGCCGCAGTTCCGGCGACGCGGCTATGTCGGATTCCCGGGCGGCCCGGCCTGCTTGATCTCATCGAACGGGCGGAACGTCGCCGGCGCAACGAGCAGGCTGCGTCGAGGCTTGGTGCGATTGGCGCCGTCGGAGATCGGGCGTGACGACCCCCGAGAATGGAACCTCTCGAGCGGGGAAGCGGCGGCTATCGCTCCAGCTAAAGGCGTCAATCACCAGATGTTGATCTTCAATATTGGCATGATCGACCCCTGATCGGGAAAGACAACCCTCTCCGGATGCTGGATAATTGATACATGCGGCAGCTTCAGTTGTTCAGCACCGGGGAACTGGCCGAAATGCGTGATCGCACCGCATCTCGAAACCATTCTCCCGCGCGTGACGAATTCCGCCGTGACCATGAGCGCCGCCGTGCTTGGGGCCTGTCCCGGAGGCATGCCGAGCGTTTGCGTCGAACGCGCGGTCTGTCCGACCGCACGGCGGCAAGCCTGGACGGGGGTGCCGGAAGACTCGACAGCCGACCAGGCCGGGCCGACCCGCCCGCGTTGAGCGGACACCAAGCCCGGCGTCGGGCCACGGCCGCCGACCATAGCCGCAATCTGCCGCGACGGCGCGACCGACCGCACCCCGGGCTGGCTAAGTCGGTGGGTTTGGTTGAGCCTGCCGGTTTGGCTGAGCCTGCCGGTTTGGCCGAGCCTGCCGGTTTGGCCGAGCCTGCCGGTTTGGCCGAGCCTGCCGGTTTGGCCGAGCCTGCCGGTTTGGCCGAGCCTGCCGGTTTGGCCGAGTCTGCTGGTGTGGCCGAGCCTGCGGGTCTGGCCGAGCCCACCTGTCTGGCCGAGTCTGCTGGTGTGGCCGAGCCTGCGGGTCTGGCCGAGCCCACCTGTCTGGCCGAGCTTGCAGGTCTGGCCGAGCCCACCGGTCTGGC
>NZ_JBEZDY010000023.1:0-28447 GCF_040648555.1 Actinoplanes sp. NPDC049118 | reverse complement strand
GCCGAGTCTGCTGGTTTGGCCGAGTCTGCTGGTTTGGCCGAGTCTGCTGGTTTGGCCGAGTCTGCTGGTTTGGCCGAGTCTGCTGGTTTGGCCGAGTCTGCTGGTTTGGCCGAGCCTGCCGGTCCGGCCGAGCCTGCCGGTCTCGTCGAGGATGTCCAGACGGGTCACGGGGCCAGAATCCCCGCTGTCGTGGCTGAGGGTGCTGGCGCGGCCGAACCTGCCCAGACATGCCCGGCAGGCAGAGCCCCTGTCGCCAGGGGCTCTGCCCATCCGGACACGCCTGCCGGACGCACACCACCGGCCAGGCGAAGCTCACCGGGGAACGTCGGCCGCGGCCCGTCTGATCTCCGCGGGGCCGGTGAGGCGGCCGCCGGACTGGCCAAGGGGAATGACGCATCCAAACCCTCGGAGATCCCGGCCGACACCCCGCAGCCCACCCGCGAGCGGCGCCCGCCTCGGAACGCCGGCAAGAGTCCCCGCACCACCGCGACATCGTCCACACCGCAGCGGCAGCCTGACACCGGCCCCGGCGCTGACCCGATTCGCAGCGAGATCGCCCTATTTCGCTGCAAACCTTTGAAACGGTGTGCGGAACCGTCGCACGTCCCGCTGGGCCTCACCCGCCAGGTGGGCGGTCGGTGCTCCCACATTGCGTCATACGCCCGGGCGAGCCACTTCAGAGCACGCAGACCAAAGCACATACGAGGCACCGCCAACGACCCGTGAACCTCCACAGTCAGGCGCACCGCCGGGGCCGGCTGCTGCTGGCGGTCGGTGTGGTCTGGGGTCTGGTCTGGCTTGGGGTGGCTGGCTGGCTGGCTGGCTGGCTGCTGGCGGTCGGTGTGGTCTGGTGGGGTCTGGGCTGGCCGCTGCTGGCGGTCGGTGGTCTGGGGTCTGGGGTCTGGGGTCTGGGGTCTGGGGTCTGGGGTCTGGTCTGGGCCGGATCGAGACGATGGTGATCAGTGCGGGCCGGAGCCCGGGCGGGGACGGCTCCAGACGACGGCGCATTCGATGGCGCGCTGCCAGTTGTCGTACTCGGTCGCGCGGTGCCCGGGGTCCATGGTGGGCAGCCACTGCCCGGCGCGGTGCCGGTTGTTGCGCAGGTCCTGCAGGTCGGACCAGTAGCCGACGGCGAGGCCGGCCGCGTAGGCGGCGCCGAGGGACACGGTCTCGGCGACCATCGGGCGGACCACCGGGACGTGCAGGACGTCCGCGACGATCTGCATGAGCAGGTTGTCCGAGGTCATGCCGCCGTCGACGTTGAGCGCCGTGAGCGCCAGGCCGGAGTCGGCGTTCATCGCGTCGACCACGTCGCGGGTCTGCCAGCCGGTCGCCTCCAGGACGGCCCGGGCCAGGTGGCCTTTGGTGATGTACGAGGTCAGCCCCACGATGACGCCGCGGGCCTCGCTGCGCCAGTACGGCGCGAAGAGCCCGGAGAACGCCGGCACGATGTAACAGCCGCCGTTGTCGTCGACGGTCCGGGCGAGGGTCTCGATCTCCGAGGCGGTGCCGATCAGCCCGAGGCCGTCGCGGACCCACTGGACCAGCGAGCCGGTGATCGCGATCGAGCCCTCGAGGGCGTACCGCGCGGGTTCGCCGGCGAGCTGGTATGCGACGGTGCTGAGCAGCCCGTGCGTCGAGCGGACCAGCTCCGTACCCGTGTTGAGCAGCAGGAAGCTCCCGGTGCCGTAGGTGCATTTGGCCTCGCCGGGGTTGAAGCAGGTCTGGCCGAACAGGGCGGCCTGCTGGTCACCGATCGCGGCGGCGATGGGTACGCCGGGCAGGACGGTGTCGGCGTGGCCGTAGACCTCGGACGAGGAACGGATCTCGGGGAGCATCGCCCGGGGGATGTCGAAGAAGCCGAGTAGTTGTTCGTCCCATTGCAGGGTGGCCAGGTTCATCAGCATGGTCCGGCTGGCGTTGGTGACGTCGGTGAGGTGCCGGCCGGTCAGGTTCCACAGCAGCCAGCTGTCCATGGTGCCGAACAGCACCTCGCCGCGCTCCGCCCGTACCCGAAGGTCCGGATCGTGGTCGAGCAGCCAGCGCAGGCGGGTCGCGGAGAAGTAGGTCGCCAGGGGCAGGCCGCTCAGCTCCGGCACGATCGCGGCGTCGGCGCGCCGGCCGAGGCGTTCGACCAGCTCGCCCGTGCGGGTGTCCTGCCAGACGACGGCGGGCGCCACCGGCGCGCCGGTGGCGCGGTCCCAGAGCACGGTGGTCTCGCGCTGGTTGGCGATGCCGATCGCTGCGACCTGCTCCGGGCCGATGCCGGCCTCCCGCAGCGCCCGGGGGATCAGCCGCTGTACGTCGCGCCAGATCCGGGCCGCGTCGTGCTCGACCCAGCCGGGCCTCGGGTACGACTGCGGGTGCTCGCTGCGGACCACGGAGACCACGGTGGCGCGGCGGTCGAACAGGATGCACCGCGTGGACGTGGTGCCCTGGTCGATGGCGAGGACGTAGCGTTCGCTCACGGTCGCGGCCCGGCCAGGTCGCGGGAGATCGCCCGGGCGGCGTCGCACACGTACTCGACAAGCGCAGGCCGGGGCCGTCCCCGGGTGTCGCAGAGCCGCTCGGTCTCGCCGGAGATCCCGATGGCGCCGACGACCAGCCCGCCGGAGGTACGCACGGGCGCCGCGATGCCGGCCCGGCCGGCCGAGCGCTCCTCGACCGAGAGCCCCCAGCCGCGCGACCGGACCTCGGCGAGCGACCGCGCGAGGTCCCGGGGCGAGCCGACGGTCCGCCGGGTGTACGCGTCCAGCGCGCCCCGGGCGGCGGCGTCCGCGGCCACCGGGTCGTAGGCCAGCAGCACCTTGCCCAGCGCGGTCGCGTGCGGGGGCAGCAGGCTGCCCGTGTCCATCGACTGCGCGGAGTCGTCGGGCCGGAACACGTGGTGGATCACCATCACGCTCCCGTCGTGCAGCGTGCCGATGCGGACCTCCTCGCCGCTGCGGGAGGCGAGCGTGTCCGCCCAGTCGAGCGCCCGCGAGCGCAGCTCGTTGACGTCGAGCCCGCCGGACCCGAGCTCGAGCAGGCCGCGGCCGAGCCGGTAGCGGGTGGTCCGGGGGTCCTGCTCGACGAATCCGATGTGTTCGAGCGTGCGCAGGATGCTGTGCGCGGTCGACTTGGCGAGGCCGAGGGAGTCGGCGATCTCCTTGACCCTGAGGCGGTCCGGGCCGGCCGCGAGCAGCCGCAGGACGGCCGACGAGCGTTCGATGGACTGGATCAGACCCGGCACGGCGCGAGCGTAGCCCGATCGCCGGACGCGGGCAACGTGCGACATTGTCGCACGATCTGCGTTGACCCTGCCTTGTCCGCTTTCTAACGTCGCGGCACGTAGGGGCAACCGGGAGGAAACCGTGGCGGACTTCGTCGGCGCGATCGATCAGGGCACCACCAGCACGCGGTTCATGATCTTCGACCGGGCCGGTACCGAGATCGGCCGGTACCAGATCGAGCACCGGCAGCTGCTGCCCGGCGCCGGGCGGGTCGAGCATGACGCGCTCGAGATCTGGGAGAACACCCGCAAGTGCATCGCGGTCGCGTTGGGCGAGTCCGGGCTGGGGCCCGGCGACCTGGCCGCGGTCGGGATCACCAACCAGCGCGAGAGCGTCGTGGTGTGGGACCGCGCGACCGGCCTGCCGTGCCACAACGTGATCGTCTGGCAGGACACCCGCACCGACCGGATCGTCGCCGAGCTCGACCGCGACGGCCGCGGCGACGTGATCCGCGAACGCACCGGCCTGCCGCCGGCCACCTACTTCTCCGCGGCGAAGGTCCAGTGGCTGCTCGACAACGTCGACGGTCTCCGGGTACGGGCGGAGCGCGGCGAGGTGCTGTTCGGCACCATGGACAGCTGGCTGCTGTGGAACCTGACCGGCCGGCACCTCACCGACGTCACCAACGCCAGCCGGACCATGCTGATGAACCTGGCCACCCTGCAATGGGACGAACAACTACTCGGCTTCTTCGACATCCCCCGGGCGATGCTCCCCGAGATCCGTTCCTCGTCCGAGGTCTACGGCCACGCCGACACCGTCCTGCCCGGCGTACCCATCGCCGCCGCGATCGGTGACCAGCAGGCCGCCCTGTTCGGCCAGACCTGCTTCAACCCCGGCGAGGCCAAATGCACCTACGGCACCGGGAACTTCGTTCTGCTCAACACCGGCACCACGCCGGTGCGCTCGACGCACGGGCTGCTCACGACCGTCGGCTACCGCTTCGGTGACGAGGCGCCGGTGTTCGCGCTGGAGGGCTCGATCGCCGCCACCGGCTCCGCCGTGCAGTGGCTGCGCGACCAGATCGGGTTCATCGGCACCGCCGCCGAGAGCGAGTCCCTCGCCGGCCGGGTCGACGACAGCGAGGGCGTCTGCTTCGTGCCCGCCTTCTCCGGGCTGTTCGCGCCGTACTGGCGCTCGGACGCGCGGGGGGCGATCGTCGGGCTGTCCCGGTACCACACCGCCGCGCACATCACCCGGGCCGCGCTCGAGGCCATCTGCTACCAGACCCGCGACGTGGTCGAGGCCATGGCGCGCGACGCCGGCACGTCGCTGGACTGCCTCAAGGTGGACGGCGGCGTGACCGTGAACGCGCTCTGCATGCAACTGCAGGCGGACATCCTCGGCGTGCCGGTCAGCCGGCCCGCCGTGGCCGAGACCACCGCGCTGGGTGCCGCGTACGCCGCCGGGCTCGCGGTCGGCCTCTGGCGCTCGACCGAGGAGCTGCGGGCCAACTGGCGCGAGGACCGGCGCTGGCAGCCGACCTGGTCCGCGGACCGGCGCGACGAGGGACACACGCGGTGGAAGGCGGCCGTCGACCGCAGCCTCAACTGGGTCAGCGTCAGCTGACACATCACGAGAAGAGGACCGTAATGAACAAGGCAGCGATGGCGCCGCAGGCGCGCGAGGCGGCCCTGGCCGCGATGTCGACCGGCGACGAGCTCGACGTGCTGGTGGTCGGGGGTGGCGTGGTGGGAGCGGGCTGCGCGCTCGACGCGGCCACCCGCGGGCTCTCGGTCGGCCTGCTGGAGGCGCGGGACTTCGCCAGCGGCACGTCCAGCCGGTCGAGCAAGCTGATCCACGGCGGCCTGCGCTACCTGGAGATGCTCGACTTCGGCCTGGTGCGCGAGGCGCTGCGCGAGCGCGGCCTGCTCGTACAGCGGTTGGCGCCGCACCTGGTTCGCCCGATCCCGTTCCTCTACCCGCTGCGGCACCGGGCCTGGGAGCGGCTCTACGCCGGCGCCGGCGTGCTGCTCTACGACACCCTGGGCATCTCTGGCGGGTTCAGCGCGGGCCTGCCGCGGCACCGGCACCTGAGCCGCGGCGCCGCCCTGCGCGCCTTCCCGGCGATGCGCCCCGAGTCGCTGGTCGGCGCGATCCAGTACTACGACGCGCAGGTGGACGACGCCCGGCACACCCTCTTCCTGGCGCGCACCGCGGCGGCGCACGGCGCGCACGTCGCGGCCCGTACCGAGGTCATCGGGTTCCTCCGCGAGGGCCGCCGGGTCGTCGGGGTCCGGGCGCTCGACACCGAGTCCGGCACCGAGCTGGAGATCCGGGCCCGCACCGTCATCAACGCGACCGGCGTGTGGACCGACGACATCCAGGCGCTGCTGCCGGAGCGCGGGCAGTTCAACATCACCGCGTCCAAGGGGGTACACCTGGTCGTGGCGCGCGACCGCATCCCGGCCACCACCGGCATGATCCTGCGCACGGCGACGAGCGTGCTGTTCGTCATCCCGTGGGAGCGGCACTGGATCGTCGGCACCACCGACACCCCGTGGGACCTGGACAAGGCGGAACCGGCGGCGTCGGGCCGCGACGTCGACTATCTGCTGGAAGAGGTCAACAAGGCCCTCGTCACCCCGCTGACCCGCGCGGACGTCCAGGGCGTCTACGCCGGCCTGCGCCCGCTGCTGTCGGCCGACGCCGAGCTGACCTCGAAGCTGTCGCGCGAGCACGCGGTGGACACCCCGGCGCCGGGCCTGGTCATCGTCGCGGGCGGCAAGTACACGACGTACCGGGTGATGGCCAGCGACGCCGTCGACGCCGCGGCCCGGGACCTCACCGCCCGGGTACCGGCCTCGTGCACGGCCCAGGTCCCGCTGCTCGGCGCGGACGGCTACCCGGCGGCGTGGAACCGCCGCGCGATGATGGCCCGCCGGGCCGGCCTGCACGTCTCGCGGATCGAGCACCTGCTGCACCGCTACGGCACCCTCGTCGAGGAGGTGCTGGCGCTGATCGAGGCCGACCCCACGCTGGGCGAGCCCCTCGACGGCGCCACCGACTACCTGCGTGCCGAGGTGGTCTACGCGGTCACCCACGAGGGCGCGCGGCACCTGGAGGACGTGCTCACCCGCCGCACCCGCATCTCGATCGAGACGCCGGACCGGGGCATCGCGGCGGCCCGTGCCGCGGGTCCGCTCATCGCCGGCCCGCTCGGCTGGACCAGCCAGGACACCGCCGGCGAGATCGCCCGCTACGAATCGGAGGTAGCGGCCGAGCTCGCCGCCCAGGAGCAGCCGGACGACCGCACCGCGAACGCGAGCCGCCGCGGCGCCGCCGAGGCCGCACCCCTAGCTGCCGCACTCGCCTGAGCACGTCGCACCGCCGACGTGCGCCGGACGGCGGCGACGTGATCGCCGCCGCCCGGCCCCGTGCCGTCGTTGCGAGATGGAGGCTCAGATATCTCAGGTCCCGCTCGGACGTAGGGCTGCCGCTCGGAGGTACCGTTCTCCCGGTTGCCATATCGGGCTGTGACGGCCTAAAGTGCCGGGGGTGAATTCCACCGAGGCGAACCACCACGGGTCGCCCCGGTACTCCTCAAGAGATTTGACGGCGACGATGCGGACCATGATCGGACCGACGCCGTACCGATAGTCCTCATCGGAGAGTGCGTACACCTCGCCCGGTTGTGGGTGGGTTCGGCTGCCGGCCTTCACGATCACATATTCCGAATCGCATCGCGGAGACGCTTGAGGTCAAGCAGGCTGAGGTCCGGCGCGTCGTCGTACCGTTCGTTGTCGGCCCACTGAACCCTTGCTCGGCCCACGTACGGAGCTGATGCTCCGACTGGCAGCTGTGCCCCGGGTGTTCGCTGGGGCAGTATCGAGGTGGGACACATGTCCGGACTTCCTCTGACAGATTTGGTGATCAGGCATATCGGAGGGCCGCCCCTGCCGGTGTCGCAACACGGATATTGATCATGAAGAAGAGCGGCCCGACGGCCGTTCGACGGCGTCATCAAGGGCGAGAAGCCGCGGTGGCCGCGGCGGAGACGACGGTCTCCAGCTCCAAGGCCAACCTGTTCGGCAGGTGCGGCCACGCCGCGGTCATGAAGGCGTGGAAGTACGGCACCCTGTCCGCGAACGGCCGACGTGCCGCCCAGAACGCGGCGGGACTCGGGTGCTGCTCAGCGCGCCGCAGAATGGCTCCGATGGAGACCACCTTGTCGGCCGCACTGGCGATCAGCACGTCGGAATGATCAAGAACTATCGTCGGCGACTCCTCATGATCCAGGGCGTCGTGTTCGCGTTCGATCGCCCGCACGATCTGGGCAACGGTCGGCCCGAACAACTCGGCGAGAACGTTGTCCAGGTCGATCTCGGGTGGAGCGAAGTACGGAGCGTCGTGCAGGATCACCGCGGCGATGAGATCGGGCGAGGCGCCCGGATGGTGTTCGTCGACCTTGCGGGCCACTTTCATGGCGTGGCCGAGCGCGGGTGATCCGTCGATGATCTTGCCTGCGCAGTAGTCACGGCTGAGTTCGATCGCGGCGTCGATCATCGCGGCGCGAGGTCGGGTCAAGGCGCTCACTGCGTGCCTGCTTTCAGAGGTTTTGGGCGTGTACTGTTCCGGCCATGCAGATGTCCGCCGAGGAGCTTCGGGACGCGACATGCATCGTCTGCCCTGCACAGTCGCTGCCTCTCGGCCATTTCGACGTCACCGACCGGCCAGGACCAACCTCGCGGTACGACCCGGACGTCGGTTGCCGCGTCGACCTGGTCACCGACGTGCCGGTCTGCGTGCACCCGTATCGCGTCGGCCTGCCGCCGGGGCAATACTGCTCGGGCGGCGTGCCGGTACCGGAGATCCCGGAGGAACCGCCGGCGCCGACACGCAATGCGCTCGAACTTCCCGACGACGTGACCGACCTCGAAGGATGGATCATCGCCGTCGTGCGCGCTGCCGGTCAGTCACGCATTCATCAAGCACTCGCCGCCGCGGAGGAAGTGGCCGGCAAGCGCTTCGGCGAACGCGCCGTTGTCACAGCCATGAGACGGGTGCTGACCATCGAACTGACTCGGCAACGTTGACTGCGGTCACTCAGGTAGCGACGATCGCGGCCGCGGCCTCGACTGGCGTCTTCTTCTCGAAGGTGAAGCAGTGGCTGCGGCCCTCGGCCTGAATACCGATGCTTTCGTACTTGGCGCCGAGGATGTCGAGACGCCGGCCTGTCTCGGTGCGGTCGAGCCAGTACCGGCGGTTCGGTTCGCCCCAGCCGGCGGCGCGGTAGCACTGGTCGGTGTAGCCGTCGATCTCGTAGCTGAAGCGTTCCTGGTCTGTCATGTGGATGAACCGGATGCCCAGCTTCTCGGTCATGGCCTGACACAGCGTGTACTGAGCCAAGACGGCGTGCACCATCTCATCGACCGGCGCGCTGATCTCCAGCTCGGCGGTCTGCTCGTCGCCGTCAGACAGCTCGAATACGGCGGTCTTGAGTGCCAGCACCCGAATGGCCTCCTCGAAGAGCGGGGGCGTGTCGGCCGCAAGGCTCCAGTTGGCGATCAGCGGATAGCCGGTGAAGGTCGCCCAGCAGTCGCTGTACTCCTTTGACGAGCGCTCCAGTCGGCCGAACTCCTCCGTTGCCTTGATGCCGTCGAGGATCTTGCCGGCGCGATGACCTACCTCAACGGGGGTCGGGATGGTGTGATCCATGGTTGGTCCCTTCTCTTGGGTGGGCGGGAACGCGGGGCGGGAGCCTGAGGTGCTGTTCAGCAATGGTTGTGGCTCGGCCTTTTGAGGAACACCCTGAGTAGTCGGGATCTTCTCCGAAACTCCTTGTTGAACCGAGAACTCTCCTCGAACTGTGCCGCTGACGTGCAGGTTCTTGCAGGCCGTCAACGGGAGTAGATTCGGCTGACGACGTCCGTCATCTACAGGCGAGCAGGAGTCTCCGAGGGGCCACTGTGTGGGACAGTCCTAGCAATGATCACTTCGTGGCCCGCCAAAGGGAGTTCGTGGCCCGCCAAAGGGAGTCGGAGGATCATGCGGTTAAGGCTTTGGTGTTGCGACGAGGTCAACCATTCCAGAGTCGAAAGCAGGAGCGTGCCCAGATAACTCGCGCGATGAGAGAGCAGAGCAAGACCACCGCGGACATTGCGATGGTGCTCTGCTCTCGCTATCGAGTCAACGCGAGAGTCGCGTTTCGCTATGTGATGGGATGGAGTCAGTCCCAGGTCGCCAGCGAATGGTCCGATAGGTGGCCGGCCGAGCCCAAGACGGACAAAGCAATATCCAACTGGGAGAAGTGGCCGAACGGAGGTCATGCGCCCTCGCTGCAAACTCTGGGTCGGCTGGCGCAACTCTACGGCTGTAGCGTTTCCCAGTTGTTGTCCGACCTTCCGGACTACGGGCGCCCTGAACTGGCCGACACGCCGTGTTCGATGCAAGAGCAGGCGTGCGAGGAGCCCATCGTGCCTTCGCCGAGCGGGCTGAGGGAGAACGAAGCGATGGGGGTTCAGGAACTTGGCGACATACTCCCGAGCCCTGGCCGCAGGGAGGTTCGAGGAACGATGCAGCGGAGAAGGGTGCTCGGGCTCGGCGCGCTGGTGGCATCAAGTCTAGGTGGCGTGCCGACGGGCAACAACGGCGATGTTGGACGAGTCGGACTGGTGCAGGTCAAGCAACTTGATTGTGAATCCGTGCGGTTGCGGAACCTTTGCAGTCTGCACGGAGGGGATAGTCTATGGCGTGCGGCCCTTGGCTTAGCGAAAGAGGGCTATCTGCTGCTTGAACAAGGCCAGTACGGCGAGGAGGTTGGGGAGTATCTCCAACAGGCGATCGGGCGCGCTGAAATGTGTGCAGGCTGGCTCGCTCTAGATGCTGGCCGACACGAAACTGCGCGGTCAAGCTTTAATGAAGCATTATCGCTCGCTCGGCAATCGGGCGACCAGAATCTTGAGACACATGCCCTTTGCAACCTCGCACTTCAAAGCAACATGCTTGGGATGCCACGGCAAGCGCTGCGGTTCGCCGACGCGGCAGACAGGGTTTCCGTGCAGATTGCCCCGAAGGTGCGGGTGGTCCTCGGCCTCAGGAAGGCCACCGCGCACGCTCTGATGGGCGATAAGTCCTTGAGCGACAATGCCATGAATGAGGCGCGTCGCCGCCTTGACCGTGAAGCCGGCAAGCCGACGGTGCCATGGTGCAGTTTTGTCACCCAAGCGGAGGTCGATGGGGTCGACGGAACCCGCCTGCTTCATCTGGCGAGGTCAAGGGATGAAATTCCCATCGCGAGAAGGGCGGAGCGCACGCTGGAGCTTGCGATTGCGGAGCATGCGCCTACGTTCGCCCGAAATAGAGCGCTGTACAGGGTGAGGCTAGCTGGTAGCCGGTTGTTGCTCGGCTCCGTCCCGGAGGCTGCGAGGTACGCAACTGTCGCGCTCAAGGAATTGAGTGTCGACCTTGCGAGTTCAATAGTATCGGCAGAGCTCGGCGCGGTTGCTGAAGCGTTTTCTGTTCACCGCGGTCACGCGGAAGTAGATTACTTCCTTGCGTGCTACCGCGCCGCAAGAAAGCATGAAAGGGTGGCGCAGTTTGACTCCGACTCTTGAGATCAAGCTTGGCGGGAGAATCGAGACGCAAGAGCGCAAGAGTGAGCTGATTGATGTCTATTGCGACGCATACGCGGACAAGCTGGAGAATCCATTTCTCTCCGAGGACCGCCATTGGCAGCGGCTCGAAGGTTATGCGTCCATAGATGGATACGCCCTGGCCGAAGGATGGATTGACGGCAAGATGGTGGGCTATGCGCTGGGATACCGTTTGCCGGCAAGCACGAGGTGGTGGCAAGGGCTGATTACTGATGTCAAACCCGAGCAGGTTGCCGAGGATGGGGCACGAACCTTCGCGCTCACCTACATGATGGTTAGGAGAGGCTGCCGGCGCCGCGGCTATGCCAAGGAGCTCCACGATGCATTGTTGCGTGGGCGCCCCGAGATGCGTGCCACTCTGTTGGTTCAGCAAGCCAATACTATTGCCCGAAGCGCATATAATTCCTGGGGTTGGTACAAGATCGGTGAACTGAAGCCATTCGATGACGCTCCGCTCTACGACGCGATGTTGAGGGATCTATAGCGCCTCCCCCGCCTTCGTCGCCGAGGCCGCCTACGCCCCGACGCGGCCGCGTAGCAGGCCCCGCAGGCCTGACGGTCGACCGCCGTTCACCCGGCTGCCTCACTCCCGGTCTTAACTGGTGAGGGGGTGGCGACCTGGCCACCGTCTGACAGGAGGGCCTCGTCATGAAGATCGTGGTTGTGGGCGGCACCGGCCTGATCGGGTCGAAGACCGTGACAAGACTCGGACAGCTCGGCCACGAGGTGGTGGCGGCGTCACCGAGATCGGGCGTCGACGCGCTCACCGGTGCGGGCCTGGCCGAGGCGCTGGCCGGCGCCGCGGTCGTCGTCGACGTGTCGAACTCGCCGTCCTTCCAGGACGCGGCGGTGCTGGAGTTCTTCCGGACCTCCACGGCGAATCTGCTGGGGGCCGAGGCGGCGGCCGGCGTGGGTCATCACGTCGCGCTGTCGGTGGTCGGGACGGCGCGGCTGCCGGAGAGCGGCTACTTCCGGGCGAAGGTCGCCCAGGAAGAGCTGATCGTGGGCTCGCCGATCCCGTTCTCCATCGTCCACGCGACGCAGTTCTTCGAGTTCGTGCGCGGCATCGCCGACTCCGCCACGGACGACGCGACGGTGCGGATCGCACCGGTGCTGTTCCAGCCCGTCGCGGGTGACGATGTCGCCGAGGCGGTTGCCCGGGTCGCGGTGGAATCCCCGTTGATCGGCCGGATCGAGGTCGCCGGCCCGGAGCGGTTCCGGATGGACGACTTCTTCCGGGAGGCGCTGGCGGGGTGGGGGGATCCGCGCGAGGTCGTCACCGATCCGCACGCGCGCTACTTCGGTTCGGTGCTGGCGGAGCGGACGCTGGTGCCGGACGACGGCGCGACGCTCGGCCACCTCAGGTACGCCGACTGGCCGGGCCGGAAGTAGCTCAGCCGAGGCGGATCATGTTCCAGGACAGGGCGGGCAGGACGGCCTGTAGCCGGCCGCCGTCGAGCTTGGGGTCGTCTAGGCGGCGCGGTACCACCCGGTCCGGATGCCGCGCGGTGTTGACCGCGTCCGGGTCGTCGTCGGCGATCGCCGTGTGTGTCGCGGTCGCCAGGCCGGGCAGGGCGCGCAGGTCCACCTCCAGGGTCATCGGCCGGGTCTGCGAGCGGTTCACCGCGAACAGCACCGTGCCCGCCTCCGAGTGCACCGCGACCGCGTCGAGCAGGGGTACCTCGCCGTGGCGCGCGGTCTCGTGCGTCGGCGCCGAGATCGCCGGGCGCAGCACGGTGCCGCGGCCGTACCGGGTCGTCAGGGCGTACGGGTGGAAGCTCGCCTGCCGCCAGGTCGGCCCGCCCGGCTCGGTCATGATCGTGGCGATGACGTTCACGAGCTGGGCCTGGCAGCCGATCTTCACCCGGTCGGCGTGCCGGAGCAGGCTGATCAGCAGGTTGCCGACGACGACCGCGTCGGTGACCGAGTAGACGTCCTCGATGAGGCGGGGCGCCCGCTCGATCTCCAGGTTGGTCTCGCCGGCGAAGCGGCTCTGGTACCAGACGTTCCACTCGTCGAAGGAGAGGTGCAGGCGCTTGCTGTGCCGGCCGACCGCGCGCACGTGGTCGGCGGTGGCGACGACCTCTTCGATGAAGTGGTCCATGTCGGTCGCGCAGGCCAGGAAGCTGTCCCGGTCGTCGCCGTGCTGCTGGTAGTAGCCGTGGAGGGAGACGTAGTCGACCGCGTCGTAGGTCTCGCCCAGTACCGTCGCCTCCCAGCTGCCGAACGTCGGCATCTGCCGGCCCGAGCTGCCGCAGGCGACGAGCTCGATCGACGGGTCGACCTGGCGCATCGCCTTCGCCGTCTCGAGCGCCAGCCGGGCGTACTCGCCGGCGGTCTTGTGGCCGATCTGCCAGGGCCCGTCCATCTCGTTGCCGAGACACCAGGTCTTTATCCCGTACGGTGACCCGCCGCGCAGGTCTGACCAGTAGGTGCCCGAGGCGAGGTTGCAGTATTCGACCAGGGACCGGGCCGCGTCGATGCCGCGGGTGCCGAGGTTGACCGCCATCATCGGCTCGACGCCGACGGTCCGCGCCCAGGTCATGAACTCGTCGACGCCGACGTGGTTGGTCTCCAGCGAGCGCCACGCCAGGTCCAGGCGCGTCGGCCGGTCCTCGACCGGCCCGATGCCGTCCTCCCACCGGTACCCGGAGACGAAGTTGCCGCCGGGGTAGCGCACGAGCGGCGTGCCGAGCTCGCGGACCAGCTCGGCGGTGTCGCGCCGGAAGCCGTGCTCGTCGGCGGTGGGGTGGTCCGGCTCGTGGATTCCGGTGTAGACGCAGCGGCCCATGTGCTCGACGAACGAACCGTACAGCCGGGGGTCGACGTCGCCGATCCGGAACGCCGGGTCGATGGTCATGGTGGAGAAGAGCACGCTCACCCCTTCAGGCCGCTGCCGGCGATGCCTTCGACGATGTTGCGCTGGAACAGCAGGAACACGGCGACGAGCGGTACCGCGCCGAGGATCGCCGACGCCATCGTGTCGGCGTACCGGATGCCGAACGAACCCTGCACGGTCGCGAGGCCGACCGGGATCGTCATGATGTCGGGGTTGCTGAGCACGAGCAGCGGCCAGAGCAGGTCGTTCCAGGACTGCACGAACGTGAAGATGGCGACGGCGGCGACGGCCGGCCGGGCCAGCGGCATGATGATCCGGCGGTAGATGCGCAGGTAGCCCGCGCCGTCCATGCGGGCGACCTCCTCGAGCTCGCGGGGCAGGCCGTCGAAGAACTGCTTGAAGATGAAGACCGCGATCGCGGTGGGTATCTGCGGCAGGCTGACGGCCCACCAGGTGTTCAGCAGCCCCAGCGCGTCGAACTGGCGGAACCACGGCACGATCAGCACCTGGCCGGGGATCATGATGCCGGCCAGCACGAGCCAGAAGACCACGTTGCGGTAGCGGAACCTCATCCGGGACAGCGCGTACGCGGCCAGGCTGGCCACCAGCACCGTGCCGGCGGCCGACAGCGTCGCGATGAACAGGCTGGAGCCGAACCAGGTCAGGATGTCGGTGTCGCGCAGCACCCGGGCGAAGGCGTCCAGGGTTGGGTCGTCGATCGCCCAGGTGGTCTTGGTGGTCTCGGCGTTCGGCTTGAGCGCGGTGTCCAGCGCCCAGGCCAGCGGCACGATCCAGAGCAGCGCGAAGGCGATCAGCACCCCGATGCAGATGCGGTTGAAGAGCTTGACGCGGAACTCGGCCCGTTGCGCGAGATCGGTCATGGGTCAGACCCCCTTCTCCTGGCGCCGGACCAGGGCGAACCAGACCGCCGAGACCGCGAGCACGACCAGGAAGAACAGCATCGAGACGGCGGCCGCGTAACCGACCCGGAAGTTGGTGAAGCCCTCGTCGTAGACGTACTGCAGGAGCGAGCGGGTGGCGAAGTTCGGGCCGCCCGCGGTCATGATGTACATCTGGTCGAAGACCTTGAGCGAGGCGATCACCTGCAGCACGGCCACCAGGGTGGTGGTGCGCCCGAGCATCGGGATGGTGATGCTGCGGATCTGCTGCCAGACCGACGCGCCGTCGATCGAGGAGGCCTCGTACAGGTCGCGCGGGATCTCCTGGAGGCCGGCCAGGTAGAGCACGAAGTTGAAGCCCAGCGTCCACCAGAGGGTGGTCATGGCCAGCGACGGCATGGCCCAGACCGGGTCGCCGAGCCAGTTCGGCGAGGTGACGCCGATCTTGGCGAGGCCGGTCTCGAGCAGCCCCAGGCCGGGCGTGTACAGGAAGATCCAGATCAGGGCCACGACCGCCGACGGCAGGATGTACGGCGCGAAGAAGGCCAGCCGGAAGAACCAGCGGCCGTACCGGGCACGGTCGGCGAGCAGTGCGAAGGCGAACGCGAGGATGATCAGCGGCGGGGTGGTCAGGATCGTGAACCACAGGGTGTGCCACAGCGACGACCAGAAGTCGCCGCTCTGCAGCGCCTCGGCGTAGTTGCCGAAGCCGGCGAAGCCCGACAGGCCGGGCTTGACCAGGCTGGTGTCGAAGAAGCTCATCACCATGCCGTACAGGGTCGGGCCGATGATGAAGGCCAGATAGAGGAAGAGGAACGGCGCCAGGAAGCCCAGCGCGGGCAGGCCGGTCCAGCGGGGCCGCTCCGGCGGCGCTCCGGACTCGGCGGCATCGGGAGGGCGTACGGCGGTCTCGGTGGTCACCAGGCACCCCCTCAGATGGGCGACGCGGTCTTGGACAGGTTCTCGAGCTGGCCGCGCAGCTGCGCGAGCGCGTCCGCGGGGGACTGCTGGCCGCCGAGGACGGTGGCGATCGCGGAGCCGCAGATGATCTCGAAGTTGGAGCCGGACCCGGAGTACCAGCCGTCCGGGTCGTAGACCGCGGCGTCGGCGGCAGCGGCGTAGTTCGACTGCGGCGTCATGGCCCGGTATTCCGCGCTGTCGCGGAACGGTAGCCAGGTCGGCACGTGCCCGCCCTCGGCCCAGGTCTTGCTCTGGTCCAGCATCGAGCGGATCAGCAGCAGCGAGCGGTCGACCTGCTCCGGGTCGTGGCCCGGCTGGCGGGGGATGACAAGCGTGTGCGAGTCCGCCTGTACCGCGTAGCGGCCGCCGCCGTACAGGTTGGGGAAGAGCGTCATGGAGAACGGCATCTTCGCGGTCTGGTACGTGGAGATCTCCCACTCGCCCTGGAAGTAGAAGCCGGCCTGGCCGTTGGCGAAGGTGGCGATGGAGCCCTGGTAGTCGATGCTGGCGGGGAAGAGCCCGTCCGCGGTCAGCGACTGCAGGAAGGCCAGCACCTGGGTCGCCTTGGCGTCGTCGATGACCACCCGGCGCCCGTCGTCGGCGAGGGTCTCGCCGCCCAGCTGGCTGTAGAGCGACTGGAAGATGCGCCACGGCGTCGACGTGTCGTTGTCGATCGCGACGACGCCCCCGTACGCGCCGGAGGCCTCCTTGGCGCGGCGCATCGCGTCGGTGAACTTCTCCGGGGTGTCCAGCGGGGTGAGCGCGCCCGAGGAGTCGAGCAGGCCGGCCTTTGCGCAGATGTCGGTGTTGTAGAACATCACGAACGGGTGGGTGTCGAGCGGGATCGCGTACGCGTGTCCGTCGATGAGCCCCGCCTGCCAGGCGCGCTCGGTGAACTTGTCCGCGGAGATGCCGTGCCGGGCCAGGTCCTCGGGCCGCAGTTCCTCGAGGAGGTCGGCGGCGACCAGGGTCTTCATCCTGGTCAGGTGCGAGATCGCCACGTCCGGCGGCTTGTCGCCGAGCGTCGCCAGCGACAGCTTCGTGTAGTACGGGTTTCCCCAGTTGAGGGTGACGGCGCTGAGCGCGATGCCGGGGTTGGCGGTGCGGAAGGTGTCGAGCATCTGGGTCATCCGGACGCCGTCGCCGCCGCCGAAGAGGTTCCAGTAGTCGAGCGATCCGCCGCTGTCTCGCCCCGGGGTGATTCCACTGCAACCCGTCGTCCCCAGGCCCACCAGCCCGAGACCGGTCGCGGCGGCGGTGCCGCGCAGCAGTGCGCGTCGGGTCAGTGTCATGAACGGAGCCTGCCGCCGCGGCTCGGAACGAGTCCAGGAATCGGCCTTCGCAAGACGAGAAGGCCCGGACGCGAATCGAGAAGGATCTCTCAGCGCGCCCGGCGCCGCCGGCGGCTACTCCTCCTCGGCGTGGTGCTGCCCGTCCTGCCGTTCCGGATCGGCGGGCTCCGCCGCCTCGGGTTCCAGCTCGGTGCCCACCTGGGGCTGGTCGGCCCAGAGGGCGCGCATCTGGCCCTGCATGAAGGTGGTGAGCCGCCTGCGGTACTCGCGGTCGAAGTGCTCCAGCGATTCGATCTGCTGCTGCAGGGACTCCCGCTTGGCGATCAGGCTGCCGACGGAGTCCTCGTAGCGCTGGTCCGCCTGCGACTTGAGCTGCTCGGCGTGCCCCTGCGCGTCGCCGACGATCGTCGCGGCCCGCGCGTTCGCGGAGGCGAGGATCTGGTCGGCCTTGCGCTGCGCCTCGTCCGCGCGGATCCGCGCGTCCCGGGCCGCCTGCTCCGCGGTCGCCCGCGCCTCGGTCATCACCTTCTCCGCCTCGCAGCGGACATTGTGGGCATGGACCTGCGCGTCCCGGGCCGACTGGTCGGCAGTTGCCTGCGCGTCGGTACGGATCTTCTCCGCGTGCCGGTTGGCGGCGGCGATGTGCTCCTCCGCCGTGCGCTGGGCCAGCGTCAGAACCTGCAACGCGTTGTCCGTGCGGGTCGGGCCGCCGGGGATGGCCGGGTGTTCCGAGGTCGCTCCGTCCGAGCTCGTGCCGCCGAGCACCGCCTTGACACGAGCCCTTATCTGATTGTCAGTCGTCACAGGAGACCTCCAGTCGCGTCAACGAGCCGTCGTGGCCGGGCCCACCTTGCGGCCCGGCCAATCTGATAACGGTTGAGACACGGCTACGGCGTGGCTACCGACCGGTTCATTACGGACGAATCCGGCATGACCGGTGGCCCGGGGGCGGGAGCCGCGGGACCCGGCGCCCGCCCCCGGGGGTCTCTAGTTGACGAGAATCTCGTAGATGCGGGCCGCGGTGTTGCCGTCGGACGCCGGCGTGACGACCGCGACCCGGACGTAGCGGGCGTCCACGTTCACCGCGGTGGTGGTCGAGTCGGCCGTGTTGCCGCGCACCTGCGACCGCGTCGTCCAGGCGGACCCGTCGTCCGAGGTCTGCACGTCGAAGTCGCGGGTGTTCCACGCCGGGAACTCGCCGCCCGCGCCCGCGTGCCGGATGACCACCGAACCGACGCGCTGCCGGGTGCCCAGGTCGGCCTGCACCCACTTGGTCGCGCCCTGCGAGCACCACTTGTCGTTCCAGCCGCCCAGCCAGCTGCCGTTGAACGCCTTGGCCGGCCCCTCGTTCGCACCGCAGGACGAGTCCGCGGCGGCCGGGCGGTTCAGCGCCAGGTCCGTTGGCGCGCTGCTCTCGCCGTACACCTCCAGTTCGTAGATCCGGGCGGCGGCGTTGCCGTCGTTCGCCGGCTGGCTGGTCTCGAAGCGCACGTGGCGCGCGGTGCGCGCGGCGATCGGGGTGTAGGTCCGGCTGCTCTTGGACGCGGTGACGGTCACCGCGTTCGACCAGGTCGTGCCGTCGGTGCTGGTCGATATCGTGAACGCGCCGGTGTTCCAGTTGGTGACCTCACCGCCGAGGGCGGCGTGCTTGACGATGAACGACGACACCGTGCGCGCCGAGCCGAGGTCGACCTGCAGCTGCCGCGGCGCGGTGCCGGAGCACCACTTGCTGTTGCCGGCGAGCGCGCCGTCGACCGCCTTCGCGGCGGCCTCCGCGCTTCCGCAGGCCGTGGATCCGGTCACCGCGCGGCCCAGGGCCAGGTTCGGACCGAGGTCCGGTTCCGCGGGCGGCTGGGTGGCGCCCCCGGCGAAGCTCGGAGGTACGTCGGAAGCGCCCGTGCCCCACGCGGAGGGGCTGCCGCCCATGGTGAACGCCACGGTCCCGCCGTCCGCGATGTCGTCGTAGCGCAGGTAGCTGTGGCTGGTCGAGGTGCCGTCGACCGACAGCGACTGCACGTACCGGTTGGCCGCGCTGCCACCGGTGATCGTGATGTTGCCCGGCCCCCGCTGGATGAGCACGCTCGGGAAGAGCGCGCCGTGCACCGCGAGGGTGTCCGCGCCCGGCGTCACCGGGTAGAAGCCCAGCGCCGACCAGACGTACCAGGCGGAGGTGGCGCCCAGGTCGTCGTTGCCGGGCAGGCCGCCCGCGCCGGTGGTGAACGACTCCGCCATGACCCGGCGCACCGCGTCGCTGGCGCCGGCCGGCTTGCGCGCGACGTTGTACGTCCACGGCACGTTGTGCTCGGGCTCGTTGCCGATGTAGAAGTACGGCCGGCTCAGGCCGCCGTTGAGCTCGGTGAAGTGGTGGTCGAGCCGCTGCACCGCGGTGGCCGGCCCGCCCATCAGGGTGATCAGCGCGCCGAGGTTGTGCGGCACCATCCACGAGTACTGCGCGGCGTTGCCCTCGACGTACGGGCTCTCCTGCGCCGGGTTGAGCGGCGCCGACCAGGCACCGCCGCCGTCGCGGGTGTGCAGGTAGGACGACTCGCCGTTGAACAGGCTGCGCCAGTACTGCGAGCGGCTCGCGTACGTGTCGCGCGCGGCGGTGTCGCCGAGCGCGCCGGCGAACTGCGCGATGGCGAAGTCCGAGGCCGCGTACTCGAGGGTCTCCGACGGGTTGCCGGGGATGAAGTGGTTGCTCTGGTAGACGGACTGGTTGCCGCGCAGCACCACGCCCTGTGTCGAGCCGCCGCTGCCGCTCTTCTTCATCAGCGCCAGCGCCGCCGCGGTGTCGAAGCCGCGCACGCCGAACGCGTACGCGCTGGCCACGATGATCGGGCCGGGGTCGCCGGGCATGACGAAGTCCTCGACGCTCTGGTGCGACCACTTGGGCAGCAGGCCGCCCTGCTGTCCGTCCAGGACCATCGACTTGACGATGTCGCTCATCACGTCCGGCGCTATCAGGGCGACCAGCGCCGCCCAGGACCGGTAGATGTCCCAGCCGGAGTAGTTCTGGTACACCGGGTGCGAGGCGGTGTGCACGGCGTTGTCGAAGCCGCGGTACTCGCCGTTGGTGTCGCTGGCCAGGTTCGGGTTCTGCAGCACGTGGTACAGCGCCGTGTAGAACTTCTGCAGGTCGGTGGCGCCGCCGCCGGTCACCTGGATCCGGTTCAGGGCGGTGTTCCAGGCGGCGCTCGCGTTGCTGCGCACGGTCGCGAAGGCCGCCGCCTCCGCGGTGGCGTTGTTCTGCGCGTTGGCGACGCTGACGAACGAGATGCCGATCGTGGCGTTGACGACGGCGTTCGAGGTGGTGTCGAACGTGACGTACGCGCCGGTGCTGGTGCCGCTGGTGTTCGACGAGCCGGCCGTGACCGTGCCGGCCTTGAAGGTGCCGAAGCCGGTCGGCGCGCGGTCGAACAGTATGGAGTAGTACATCTTGAACGTCTTGCCGCCACAGAAGCCGCCGGCGGTGTGTTCGCCCCAGACCCGGTTGCCGGAGATGGTGACGTTGCCGTCGCGGTCGCCGGTGGCGGAGCGGCTGGCGTTGATCAGCACCCGGGCGGTGGTGCTGGCGGGGTAGGTCAGCCGCATCGCGCCGGTGCGCTTGGTGGCGCTGAGCTCGGCGTCGACGCCGTACTTGTCGAGCCGGTTGCGGTAGTAGCCGGGCGACGCGGTCTCGTTGGTCTTCGTGTACGCGGACGCGTAGCTGGTCCAGTTGGAGCCGGGGGAGGCGCCGAGGTTGCCGGTGATCGGCAGGATCGGGATGTCCTCGTTGTTGGGGCAGCCGGCGCCGTTGAAGTGGGTGAGGCTGAACGACTCGACCGTGCGGTCCCGGTCCCGGTAGCCCGACGGCGACCCGGTGGGGGTGTCGGGGCTGAACTGGACCATCCCGAACGGCACGGTGGCGCCGGGGAAGGTGCTGCCGCCGGCGCCGCCGCCGACCGGGTTGGGTGAGTTGCTGTCGTCGGTGCCGATGAACGGATTGACGTACTGGACCAGGTCGAGGTCGGCTGCCGCCTGGGCGGCCTGCGGGACCGAGAGGGCCGCGGCGGCGAGGACGACCGCCGCGGCGAGGGTACGGAGCATAGGGGTGCCGTCCCTTCAATGTGACAACGATGTCAAGAGCGTGACCTATAGAAGCACGCAGATATAACCAGTTGTCAATACGTGGACCGCGCACCGGGAGCGCTCAGCGGGCGGCCATGCCCGGGCTACCGGTACGCAGGGAGCGCCGTTCGCGCAGCAGTGACGCGGCGGCCAGCGTGGTGCCGCCGACGCCGATGCTGCCGAGCATCCCCAGCGCGAACCGCTGCTGATAGACGACCAGCTGTTCCTGGCCGGCGGTGTCCCCCGGGGGCACGTCCTCGCTCATCCCGGAGAACGCGCTCATCCCGGCGATCCAGAAGGCGCACAGGGCCAGCCCGCTCAGGACCAGGCCCCAGTGCGGCAGCTCGGGCGGCGCCCACACGGAACGGATCCAGCCGCTCTGCGGCTTCCGGCCGCGGACGATGCGCCGGTTGGTGACGAGCCCGGCGGTGAACCCGGGCAGCACGAGCACCGCGGTGACGATGACGGCGACGGCGGTCGGCAGCAGTCGCACCCCGGCGAACAGCCCGGCGATGAGCGCCGCCGCCCAACCGACGCCGGCCAGGCACATGAGGTCCAGCAGCAGCAACATCCGACGTGAGATCACTAAGTCGGACGTTATCTCCCGGTACGCCCCGATGTAGGCAGATCACGGCTTTTTCACGGAGCGTGTCGGCGGCAGGCGAGGGGTGTGGCGCCGGTAGGCGCTGACGGAGGGCTCGCCCCTGATCCAGAACCGCCACGGCACATCGTGGGCGGCGGTCACGCCGACCCGCGGTCCCGCCTCGATCAGCTCCTCCGGGGTCGGTGCCGGCGGCGGTACGAGAGTCAGCGGCCCACTGCCGTCGATCACCGAGGTTCCGTTCGCCCCTCGGTCCAGTCCGAGCACCTGGGTCAGTTTTCCCGGACCGCCGGCAAGGTCCCGGTCGGACTTCGCCGCCGGCCGCCGTTCCCTTGCCTGCTCGAGGCCGGCGATGACCTCACCCGCCCGCAACAGGACGGCCGCGGCCACCCCCACCTCGCCACAGACCACATTCATGCAGTTGTACATCCCGTAGATCTGGTAGACGTACAGTCGGCCGGCTTGGCCGAACATCACCGCGTTGCGGTTGGTGACGCCCCGGTGGGCGTGGCTGGCCGGGTCCTCGCCCAGCCCGCTGTACGCCTCGACCTCGGTGAGCCGCACGGTCACCCCGTTCGCGGTGAGCAGCCACCCGAGCAGCTCGCGCGCGGCCTCGTCGACGGCCGCCGCGGGCAGGTCCAGCCACGACTTCATCCGCACAGCGAAGCACGACCCGATCGGCTATCCGGCCCCCGGGTGCGGCTCCACCGGCGGCGGCTGCGCCGAGTACCGGGCCCGGTATGCGTTGAAGTGCGCCAGGTGGTAGGTCCGGCCCCGGTAGTCCAGCACCGCCGGCGGCGGATCCTCGACCGTCGTCGAGTTCGTCGTGTCGTCGAAGTACGCGGTCAGCGTCGGCTCGTTCCAGCGCGCCGCGGCCTCCCGCGCCTCCGCGAGATCGGTCCAGAGCCGCGGGGTGAGGGTGTCCTTCCGCCCAGGCCGCAGGATCGCCCGGAGCACGGCGGGACTGTAGATCGTGCGTACCCGGAAACGGGTGAGGTGCCGCCGCGGCAGGGCGATGCGGATGGACCGGTGCGCGGAGCTGCGATGACGCCCGACCACGAAGAGTTTGTCCTCGCAGCTGCTCCATCGGGCCGGCAGCACCCACACCTTCGCCCCCGGGGCGAAGTGTCTGGTGCCGGCCCGGATCTCCAGGCCGCCGGGGCCCTGAGCGGTCTCCTCGGCAACGTTCGCCACGACGCAGTGCGCCAGGGGCTGTGCATCCTGACCGATCGCCACGCCGTCATCGTCGCCGATCCGGGTGGGTCCGGCAATCGTGATCGCCGGGTCACCTCGCCGGGCGGGTCGGTCCCGTCGGGCGGGTGCGCCTGACCGGGCCGCACCGGCCACCCGGCCGGGTCGGCCCGAACGGGCGGGTCGGCCCGAAGAGGAAGAGCCTGCGCAGGCGGCGGCGCCGCGCGGGCCCGCTCGGACCGACCCGGCCGGTCATCCGACGAAGTCCTGTGTCATCCAGACGATGCCCTTGCCGTCGCGCACGACGCTCAGGCCGATCCGCTTGAAGCCCTTGCTCAGCAGGTTCTTGCGGTGGCCGTCCTCCGGCGGGACCTCGGCGAGCATGCTGTCGGTCAGCCCGTTGGCGGCCCTGACGATGGCCGAGTTGCTCGAACCCGCCGAGCCGAAGCCGATGTTCTCGCCCGCCGAGCTCCAGTTCACGCCCTGCGCGCTGAACCGGTCGCCGATGCCGCCCTCGCCGGGGCACTGGTGCGACAGCTCGCAGCCGTCGATCATCAGCTGGTTGTGCAGGGCCGCGGCCTTCGACAGCGACGAGTCCAGGCGGTAGGGCGGCAGGCCCTCGCCGGCGCGGGCCGAGTTGATGTGTGCGAGCACCTGGTCGAGGATCGAGCCGCTGGTCGCCGGCGCGGCGCCGGCCTTCTCCGCCGTACGCGGCGCCGAGGTCTTGCGCTTGGTCGGCTTGGGCTTCGGGCTGCTGGTGGTGGCCTTCGGGGTCGGCGGCTTCGACGTCGGCGTGCCGGCGGCCGATGTGCCCGGATCATCCGGCAGCGCGACGTCGTCCAGCAGCTCGGTGCCCGGCTCGCCGGTGGGCTCGGCCGCGACCAGCGGGGTATCGGCCGAGGCGCGGCTCGCGGTGGGGGCGTGCCGGTTGAGCCCGACCGCGGTGAAGCCCAGTCCGATGACCACGGCGGTGGCCCCTGCCACCAATGTGAACCGGACTCGGTGGGCTGCGGACATCGACACGGGCTCGGTCACCTCGGGAATCGCGGCGGCCCGCCGCTGGCGCGGCAGGTCTGCCGTACCGGCAGCGCACCGACTATGTGCTCTCCCGCCCGCGCGCGGGCCCCACCTCAGGTGCGCTTAAGGATCGACACACGAAGACATAAGGAGCCGGACCCGGGCCGTTACAGTGCGCGGGTGAGCAGACTCCTCAAGGGCATCGCCGGCACGCTGCGCCGGGTCGCGGGACGCCGCGCCCCCACCCCGCCCGCGCCGCGGCCCGCGCCGCCCGCCCGCCGCGGCCGCCATCTCGAGTACTCGCCGAACCTCGACGGCGACGCCGACCCGGGCGAGATCGTGTGGACCTGGGTGAAGTACGAGGACGACCCCGCTCAGGGCAAGGACCGTCCCGTGCTGGTGGTCGGGCGCAACCACCGCACGCTGCTCGGCCTGATGCTCTCCAGCCAGGCGGAGCGCGACGGCCAGCGCGGCTGGCTGGCGCTGGGCCCGGGCGCGTGGGACCGCGAAACGCGCCCCAGCTGGGTGCGCCTCGACCGGGTTCTCGAGGTCGACGAGGACGGCATCCGCCGCGAGGGCGCGGTCCTCGACCGGGCCCGGTTCGACCGCGTCGCCGGCGCGCTGCGCCGCGACCACGGCTGGGCATGACGCCCGGACCGGATCCGCAGCCCGATACCGTGGCCGGCATGGATGCGGACAACATGGTCGGTTTCGGCGGCAAGCAGGCGTGGCTGGCCGTGCGTGACGGCGATCCCGCGCGGGTGCTCGAGGCGCTCGGCCTGCGAGATCTCGGCGAGGTCCGCTGGCGCGACGGCATCGACCTGGCCCACCTGACGGACGACCGGGTCGCGGTGACACCGCCGCTGCCCGGTGCCCGGGACACGTCCTGGGTGCTCGCCGTCGGGCGCTACCTGCTGCGCCCGGACACGGTGGTCGACGTCGTCGGCCTCTCGGCGCGGCTGCACACCGAGGTCCAGTTCTTCGCCACCCACCGGGTGACCGAGTCGCACCGCTGGCAGCGCGCCGTCGACGGCGAGCTCGTGCGGACGTTCGGCTACGTCGGGCAGACCGGCGACGTGACCTCCTGGCACGGCGATCCCGACCCGGCCGAACGCGCGGCGGGCCTGCCCGCGACCCTCGTGGACGAGGAGAGCACAGTGCTCGTCTCGGAACGCGACGTGCTGACCGTCGCCGATGGGTGGAGCATCGACCCTGCAAGGCTCGACGGGAAGGCGCCGGGCCCGCTGCGCGTCGGCGCCGCGGCCTGAGGAAGGACGGCGACACCATGCGCAAGTACGTGATCATGGGAGTGCAGGGCAGCGGCAAGGGCACCCAGAGCGCGATGCTCTGCGCGGACCTCGACCTGGTGCACATCAGCGTCGGTGACCTGTTCCGCTGGCACGTGCAGAACCACACCAAGCTCGGCGCCCAGGTCCGCCGCGCGATGAGGGCGGGCGAACTGGTCAGCGACGACCTCGTGGAATCGGTCGTCCGCGGCCGCCTCGACCAGCACGACTGGAACTTCGGCTTCGTCATCGACGGCTTCCCCCGCAACGGCCGCCAGGCCGAGTTCTTCATGGAGAGCTACGACATCGACGGCGTCATCCACCTCGAGCTCGCCGACGAGGAGGTGCGCCGGCGGGTGCTGAGCAGGCGGCTCTGCCCGGGCTGCGGCATGGACTACAACCTGATCGCCGACCGGCCCGAGGTCGAGGGGCGCTGCGACATCTGCGGAACGGCGCTGATCACCCGGGAGGACGACACCCCGGAGGCGCTGGCGGCCCGGCTGCGCGACTACTACGAGAAGACGAGGCCGGTGCTGGAGCTGTTCCGCCGCAAGGAGGTGGTGCACGACGTGGACGCGGGAACGGCGGTGGAGCAGGTACAGGCCGGCATCCGGGAGACCCTGGGACTGCCCGCCTACGCGGCGAAGAGCTGAGGCCGGTGCGTCAGTCGGCGTCGTGCACGTCGTAGCCCCGCCGGGTGAGGTCGGTCTCGAGCGTGTGGCAGACGTGCTCGACGACGGCGACCCGGGCGAAGGGCTTACTGTCCCCGGCGATGATCTTCCAGGGGGCCCGCTTCTTGTCGGTTTTGGTGATCATGTCTTCGATGGCGGCCTCGTAGTCGTCGCGGCGCTCGCGGTTGCGCCAGTCCTCGTCGGTGAGTTTCCAGGTGCGCAGGGGGTCCTGTGCCCGGTCCTGGAAGCGGCGGAGCTGCTCCTCGGGGGAGACGTGCATCCAGAACTTCATGAGGATCATGCCTTCGGCGGTGAGGGTGCGCTCGAACTCGACGATCTCGTCGTACGCGCGGGTCCACTGCTCCTTCGTGGCGAAGCCCTCCACGCGTTCGACCAGGACCCGGCCGTACCAGGAGCGGTCGAGGACCGTCATGCCGCCCCAGCCGGGCAGAACCGACCAGAACCGCTGCAGGAAGTGGTGTCGCTTCTCGTCATAGGTCGGCGCGGCGAACTGGGAGACCCGGACGTGCCGGGGATCCAGGGGCGCCACGAGGCGCTTGATGGCGCCGCCCTTGCCGGAGGCGTCCCAGCCCTCGAACAGCACGCAGAGCGGCGGGCCGATCTTGTGATCGCCCAGCTGGCCGCCCAGGAGCAGCCGGAGCCGCAGCAGGCGCTGCTGGGCGGCCTCGAGCCGCAGCAGGCCGTCCTTCTTCGAGAGCCTGACCGACAGGTCGACCTGTGAGAGGCGCGTCATGCTGCCCTCCTCGCTGCCCGGCCGGCCGGCGCCGGGCCCGGTCGCCGCGCCTGCCTCCCGGCCGGCTCGACACTCATTGCATCAGCCTCGCACCCGGGCGCGACATGGGCATCCCGAAACCCGGTGTGTCCGGGTCTACCGGATGCGCGACAATTCGGCGGTGACTCTCGTTGACGACATGCAGTGGCGCGGACTGATCCAGGACTCCACCGACCCCGAGGAGCTGCGCAAGCACCTCGACGGCGGCTCGATCACGTTCTACGTGGGCTTCGACCCGACCGCGGCGTCCCTGCACGTCGGCAACCTGATGCAGGTCGTCACGGCCCGCCGCCTGCAGCTCGCCGGGCACCGGCCGCTGCTGCTGGTCGGCGGCGCCACCGGGCAGATCGGCGACCCGGGCGGCAAGTCCGCCGAGCGCGTGCTGAACCCGCGCGAGGTGACCGCCGGCTGGGTGCTGCGCATCCGTGACCAGCTGTCCCCGTTCGTCACCTACGAGGGTGCGAACGCCGCCACGCTGGTCAACAACCTGGACTGGACCGGCGAGCTGTCGGTGATCGACTTTCTGCGCGACGTCGGCAAGCACTTCCCGATCAACAAGATGCTGGCCCGCGACGTCGTCAAGAACCGCCTCGAGACCGGGATCAGCTACACCGAGTTCAGCTACCAGCTGCTGCAGGCGAACGACTTCTACGAGCTGCACCGGCGGCACGACTGCTCGCTGCAGTTCGGCGGCTCGGACCAGTGGGGCAACATCACGGCGGGCGTCGACTTCGTCCGCCGCCGCGGGGCGGGTCCGGTGCACGCGTTCACGACCCCCCTGGTCCTGAAGGCGGACGGCACCAAGTTCGGCAAGAGCGAGGGCGGCGCCACCTGGCTCGACCCGGCGATGACCACGCCGTACGCGTTCTACCAGTTCTGGGTGAACGCGGACGACCGCGACGTCTCGAGCTACCTGCGCTACTTCAGCTTCAAGACCCGCGAGGAGATCGAGGAGCTGGAGAAGGCCACCGCCGAACGCCCGCAGGCCCGCCTGGCGCAGCGCGAGCTGGCATGGGAGATCACGGCCCTGGTGCACGGCGAGGAGGAGGCCCGGCAGGCGGTCGCGGCCAGCCAGGCCCTGTTCGGCCGGGGATCCCTGGACGACCTGTCGGCGGACACGCTGCGGGCCGCGTTGTCCGAGGCCGGCCTCACCGAGGTACGCGGTGAGCTCCCGACCGTGACGGCGCTGCTGCAGACCGCCGGGCTGGTCAAGAGCGGGGGAGAGGCGCGCCGCACGATCGCCGAGGGCGGCGCTTACCTGAACAACGAGCGCATCACCGACCCGGAGGCCACGGTCCCGGAGTCGGCGCTGCTCCAGGGCCGCTTCCTGGTCCTGCGCCGGGGCAAGCGCACCTTCGCCGGCGTCGAGGTGGTCAGGTAACCGGCGGCTCGATCGCGGGGGCGGTGCTCGGCTGATGCCGGGCACCGCCCCTTTCGTTTCGTGCCGGTCGCTTCGGCGTCCGGCCGGACGCCCGCGCTCGTTGGGCCCCAGATGGCGCGGTCCGTGCGCTCCGGGCCAGGTCAGAGGCGGTTCGGCGGCGTCTTGACGGGCCGGCGGGTGACCTGTGGTCCGGGACACGGGGGGCCGATTTGGTGCTCTGGGAGGGACCGGGTAATGTTTTGCGAGCCGGCAGGGAAACGGGCGAGGCAAGCAGAACGAACCGAGAGATCGGGGAGATCGGCTACCGGCCGTCCTGCCAAACCCCAAGGAAATCGCATCGGGTAGGGTCGTGCGCGGCCCAAAATTCGGAGTGACGGATTTGGGGAACTTGCGGGAAATTCTCTTCGCAGAACCGGAAAAACCGGATTTGACGCCGAGAAATAGCGCGAGTAAAGTTGAGCGAGTGCCCCGGGGACGGGTTGCCTGGTTAGGGTGGCTGGTTTTCCGGTGTGTGGTTGTTCTTTGAGAACTCAACAGGGTGCT